>DOMW01000210.1:5098-7369 GCA_003510345.1 Clostridiales bacterium
GCGGTGGAGAATGTGCGCGAAGTTTATGAAATACTGTGCGACTTCGGGTATGGCAAACACCTTTCCATCGATTTCGGCCTGCTGAATAACTTCAACTACTATTCGGGCATATTGTTTCGCGGCATCGCGGATGGCGTGGGCGTGCCCATTTTATCGGGCGGCAGGTACGACGAGTTGCTGCGCGAGTTTGGCGCCGACCTGCCCGCGACGGGGTTTGCCATAGGCATTAAGGAACTGCTCGTTATTCTGGAAGCGCAAGGCAGGCTCAAAAACGAACGGCAGAGAATTACGGTGATCAAATGCGGACGACAGACGCGCAAACGCGCCTATGCTTACGCACAGGAACTGCGGCAGGCGGGAAAGCGTGTCGTGCTCGACATGAACGGCGCGGAATACGACGCGGCGCTGTACGACAGTATCACGTTTGAGTGAAGGGAGAGGCCATGCTTACAGTAGCGCTTGCCAAAGGCAGGCTGGCAAAATACGCGATAGAGTTGTTTGAAAAATGCGGTATCGACGCGTCCGAGCTAAAGCAGGATACGCGTAAACTAGTGGTGTATGATAAAAGCGGTGAAATACGGTTTGTGCTGGTGAAACCTTCGGACGTGCCCGTCTATGTGTACCGCGGCGTGGCGGATATCGGTATCGCGGGAAAAGATACGCTCCTTGAGGCGGGCTTGCCGCTTTATGAGATGCTCGACCTGAAATTCGCGGCCTGCAAAATCTGTGTAGCGGGTTATGAAAACAAGGGCAATGCCACAAGGGGCCGGCTGCGCGTGGCGACCAAATATCCCCGCGTGGCAAAGATGTTCTACGATGGCCGGGGCGAGGATATCGAGATCATCAAGCTGAACGGCAGTATAGAGCTTGCGCCCATACTTGATTTATCGGATGTGATCGTGGATATTGTGGAGAGCGGCGGCACATTGCGGGAAAACGGCCTTTCCATCCATGAGGATGTCTGCGGCGTTTCCGCACGGCTGGTGGTAAACCAGGTGAGCCTCAAAACAAAAGCGGACGTCATATCACCGCTTATAAGCAAAATGAAAAAGGCACTGGAGGAAGTTTGATGCTGGATATTATCAAGGCAAGCGACGCGGAACAGATAAAACGCCGGTTGCTGCTGCGCGCGCAAAGCGATTATACGGAGCAGCAACGCGTGGTGGACGGCATCCTTGCGGACGTGCGCGAGAGGGGCAACGCGGCGCTGTTTGCGTATACAAAAAAATTCGACCGTTTCGACGTAGACGCAAATACGATCGAAATGACCGAACGTGAGATAGAACAGGCTTACGCGCAGGTAGACGGCGGCCTGCTGGATGTGATGAAGCGTTCCGCGAAGAACATAGAGGCGTTCCACAATTTGCAGCGCCGGGAAGACTGGACAATGGACGTGGGCAATGGCGCGACGCTGGGCCAGCGCTACACCCCGGTAGAGAGCGCGGGCGTGTATGTGCCGGGCGGTAAGGCGGCGTATCCTTCCAGCGTGCTGATGAATATCATACCGGCAAAATGCGCGGGGGTGGAAGCGATCTATGTGGCGACCCCGGCAATGGACGGAAAAGTAAACCCGGCGACCGTGGCGGCGGCGCACTTGGCGGGCGCGCACCGTATCTTTAAAATGGGCGGCGCGCAGGCGGTGGCGGCGTTTGCCTACGGCACGGAATCCGTTCCGCGGACGGTCAAGATCACCGGGCCGGGCAATATCTATGTGGCGCTGGCCAAAAAAAGCGTGTTCGGGCAGGTGGGCATCGACATGATCGCCGGGCCGTCCGAGGTTCTCATTATCGCGGACAACCACGCGAACCCGCGCTATGTGGCGGCGGATTTCCTCTCGCAGGCCGAGCACGACGAGCTTGCGGCGTGTGTGCTGGTGACAGACGACGGGGCTACCGCCCAAAAAATACGGGCGGAGATACTCGCGCAGGCGGAAACGCTCTCGCGCAGGGAGATCGTGATGGCGTCGCTGGAAAACTATGGCACGGTCATCGTGTGCGCCGACCTTGAGGAATGCGCCGCTATCGCAAATCAAATTGCGCCCGAGCATCTGGAAATCTGCACGAAAGACCCCGGCGCGCTGCTGCCCAAAATAAAAAACGCGGGGTCGATTTTCCTGGGGGAATACTCGCCCGAACCGCTGGGCGATTATTTCGCGGGCGTAAATCATGTGCTGCCCACAAACGGCACGGCAAAATTTTCCTCGCCGCTTTCGGTGGATGATTTCCAAAAGAAGTCCGGCGTGCTATACTATACGAAGGAAAAGTTTGCGCA
>DOMW01000253.1:0-329 GCA_003510345.1 Clostridiales bacterium
GGCGTATGGGGCGAGCGTGGCCGGCGCGGCGCGGTGCGCGCAAAAGCTGCTGTATATTCCCGCCGATGAATACGAGTTCACCGTGAATTACAGCGATTACGGCAAGCTGTGCGGCATAGCCACGGAATTTGCCGCCGCGCCCGAGGGGAAGTTTTTGGATGTGGTGCGCGCGCGGCTGGTGGTGGAAAAAAAGAACGCCTCCGCTTTCCGGGAACGGGTTAGGCAGGCGTTTTTAGGGGCGAATGTTTACACAGTGACCGGCGAGAGCTATCTTGAAAAACCGCTGGAAAACAAATAGATGGAGAGGGAAAAGGGTACGATGGAATTAA
>DOMW01000253.1:366-2986 GCA_003510345.1 Clostridiales bacterium
CTCATGCGGTATACGGAAGGGCGCGGTTGGCACGACGCCGAGATCAAACAGTATGAGCCATTTTTGATTTCGCCCGCCGCGACGGTGTTCCACTACGCGCAGGAAGTATTCGAGGGCTTAAAGGCGTACCATTGCGCGGACGGCAGCGTGAATCTGTTCCGCCCCACGGCAAACTTCGCGCGCATGAGCGCTTCGGCAAAGCGGCTCGCCATGCCGGAATATGACGAAGCGTTCGCGAACAAGGCGCTTAAGGAGCTTGTTTCCATTGAGCGCGGCTGGATCCCGGAGTCGGAGGGGACGTCGCTGTACCTGCGCCCGAACTACATAGGGGTAGACCCCTACGTGGGCGTGCGCGCGGCGCGGGAATATATATTCTACATCATTTGCGGGCCGGTGGGCGCGTATTACGCGCACGGCCTCGCCCCCACAAAAATATTGATCGAAAAGGTATACACGCGCTCCTCCCCCGGCGGCATGGGGTTCGCCAAAACGGGCGGTAACTACGCCGCCAGCCTAATCGCGGGCGAGGAAGCGCACCAGAAGGGTTGCGACCAGGTGCTTTGGCTGGACGCGCAGCAGCGTAAGTTTGTGGAGGAAGTCGGCTCTATGAACATTATGTTCGTGATAGACGGCGTGCTGGTGACGCCGCCGCTTAACGGAACGATATTGCCCGGCATCACAAGGGACAGTGTGCTCACCATCGCCAAAGACAAAGGCTACAAGGTGGAAGAGCGCCCCGTCAGTACGGACGAGATCATCGAAACGGCAAAGTCCGGCGCCATGACCGAAGCGTTTGGCACAGGCACAGCCGCTGTGGTAAGCCCGGTGGGCGAGTTTGTGTTTGGCGGGGAAACCATCACCGTGGCAGGCGGAAAAATGGGCAAAATGGCGATGGAATTCTATCGGATACTGACGGATATCCAATACGGCCGGGCCGCCGATTCGTTTGGGTGGATAGAGAAAGTTTGACGCTGAGAAAAGGAGTATGACGTGAAAAAAACCGTATCTTATCTACTGGTGATCTTGCTTGCCGTCACGTTGGCGGTTTCGATGGGCGGCGCGGCTTTCGCGGCGACGGGCGCGGACAGTATCAGCACAAGCGTAAAAATCAGCCCTGCCTCGCTTACGGGCGCGGGCACGGTAAATGTGACGGTGACGGTAACAAACACCGGCCCTCCGATCTCAAACGTTGTGTTAAAATACCCCTCGCCCACAGACACGGAAGTGCCGCTGGACGCTATGGCGACGGGCGAAACCAAAGAGCGCGTCGACGCGAACTGGGCTATCTCGGAAGATATGCTGGGGCGCGAGCTTAAGTTCATGGTGTACTGGACTTCGCAGGACGGCACGCAGAAATCCGGCAGCACACAAGGCTTTACCATCGCACGGCAGCAAAGCAACCTCAATGTTACGGGCAGCGCTTCGGCGAGCGCGCAGCAGATAAAAAAAGGCGACAAGGTAAAGTTCAATTTTTCCATTAAGAATGCCGGGAACGTGCGGGTGGATACCGGCTATCTAAACGCGCCACCGATAGAAGGCGGCGCGCAGATAGGCGAGACTTTTTCTCTTGACCCGGGCAGCGAGAAGAAGATGGAATACACCGTTACGGTGAATGAAAGTATGAATGTGCAGCCCGTCGTTACCTACACGGCGGCGGGGCAGCAATACACGCTGCCGCTCGATACCCTGGGCATCACGGTAGACGCTTCTTCGCAGCAAGGCTCGTTTACCGTAAAGGCGAGCGTGAACAAGTCGCAGGTAACGCAGGGGGGGACTGTGCAGTTCAACCTCCGGGTCGATAATACGGGGCCGTCGCAGCTCACCGGCCTTGCGGTAAAAGATTTTGCCGGAAACACGGTGCCGGTATCCCCCACGTCTCTGGCCCCGGGTGAATACGCGACCGGTTTAACCGAATTGCCGGTCACCGCGTCGGGCAGCTACTCTTTCCGGGTTACGGCGAGCGACGCAGCCGGTAATAACCTCTCGGCGACCAGCAACGCGGTGGATATCACGGTGGACGGCGACCCTGCCGCCTCTCCTTCCGGGCAGCCCACAAGCGATACCTCCAAAATGCTCAAGCTGAATATGTCGCTGCCCACGGAAAATATCCCCGTGCCTACGGATATCACCGCCAGGATCGAAGTGACGAACCAGTCAGAGCAGGATATCTCAAACATCGTGGTCTCCGCGGTGGATGGCGATACGGCAAAGACATTGAGCACGTTGGCGTCGCTTGCTGCGGGGCAGAGTAACCAGATGCAGGGGACGATCCACCTCACGGAAGATGTCAATTATGTGTTTACGGTGACAGGGCAGTTGCCGGACGGCACGCTGGTGGAATCGAGTACGGCCTCCGTACCCATTACAACCGTACCGGCGGAACCGGAAGGGATATCTTCTGCCTTGTTGGGCGTGATCATCATTTTGATCGCCATTGCCGCGGTTGCGGTGTTCCTTGGAATATACCTTGCGCGCCAGCGGAAAAAGAACCGGGAGAGAGCGGCGGAACGCACTAAAAACGCGCAGTCGGGGCAGCAGGTTTCTCCAAGCGGCAGAGTAAGGCCGCCCAGCATGAGCGCGGCGCGCCGTCCTGCGCCGGACGACGAGGAAGGCCGCCCGG
>DOMW01000182.1 GCA_003510345.1 Clostridiales bacterium
ATCAGGATGCCGCGCGCGACCCGGACGGCTGCGCGCAGTTGCTGAAAAAACATATGACTGAACCGGTCAGCGATGAAATGCTGCTCGAAAGCCAGCGCTACATCTCGCCGTATTATCTGGATGACCACGGCGAATGGGGCGGTTTTCCGCCCGAACGCTGGGATGTCCTCGCCGATTTCATGGTGTCGGAGGGCCTCATCGAAAAGCGCCCCGACCGCGAATACACGACCGAATTTTTGAGGTAACGCGCTTGCTGAGCTGGAATGACGTCACCTTTGCCTATGAGCAAAGCGGTAAAAATGATATTTTGCAAAACGCCTCCCTCACGATAGAACCGGGGCGCGTCACCGTGCTGACGGGCGCTTCCGGCTGCGGCAAGTCCACGCTCCTGTACCTCGCGTGCGGCCTTTACCCAAAAAACGCGGGCGTGGTGAAGCAGGGCGGCGTGACCATCGGTGGACGGGATGTCTCCGCCATTTTTCCCGAAGAACGGGCGCGCCTCGTGTGCATGATGTTCCAAAACCCCGACCTGCAATTTTGCATGGATACGGTAAAAAACGAGCTTGTGTTCTGCTTGGAAAATGTGCGCACACCCCCGGAAGAGATGGACGTCCTCATCGATAGCGCCCTCTCCTTTTGCAACATCACCCACTTAAAAGACCGCCTGCTCGTCACGCTTTCGGGCGGTGAAAAGCAAAAAGCCCTGTTGGCGTGCATGGTGGCGCTCCGGCCAAAATGGCTGCTTTTAGATGAACCGTTCGCCAATATCGACCCCGCCGCCGCGCGGCAGATCGCCAACAAGCTACAGCAAATGCGGGATCAGTTCGGCACCGGCATCGTCGCCGTAGACCACCATCTGGATAACTGGACGGATATCGCGGACGAGGTCATCGTCATAGAGCGCAAAGGCGTCACCGCCCTGCGCGGCGTTTGCCCTCAAAACCTGCCGCTTGCCGAACTGGAAAAGCTGGGCGTATCCGCACCCTCCCTGCCCTATCAAACTAAAAAACCAGCAAAACCGGGCGCGCCCGAACCCATCCTCAAGCTGCGTGACGTGTGCGTTACCATCGGCGGCCAACCCATCCTGTCCGGCCTTGACGCACAGTTTTACCGGGGCCGCATCCATGCCGTCACCGGCGCCTCCGGCAGCGGCAAAAGCACGCTTTTCGGCGCGCTGTGCGGCCTGCACCGCTATGATGGCAGCATAGAATTATGCGGCCGTGAGCTCAAAAAAACGCGCCCGCGCAGCTTAGGCCGTTTGCTCGGGTTCGTGTTTCAAAACCCGCAAGACCAATTCGTTTCGGGCAGCGTGCTCGGTGAAATCACCACGTCACTCAAAACCGTGCTGCGCGAACCGGAGATCGACGCGGAAGCCGAACGCATATTACGCGCCACCGGATTGTGGCGTTACCGCTTCGTCTCCCCCTATATGCTGAGCCAAGGGCAGCAGCGGCGACTGGCGGTGGCGGCGCTGCTCGCCTACCGGTGCGAACTGCTCGTGTGTGACGAACCCACCTACGCGCAGGATAGAAACTCACTGCGCACCCTCATGGCGGAATTGCAGAGTCAAGTGGCGGACCGCGGCCTCACGCTCATTTTTTCCACGCACGATGAAAAACTCGCCCGCGAATACGCGGACCATACCTACCGCTTGGAAGGAGGGCGGCTGTATGAAATCACTGAACCCGGTGTGTAAATTCATCGGCATATTCCTGCCCGCCATTTTGCTGGCTTTCTTCTACCGCCCCGCGCTCAACCTCGCCGTGTTCGCCGTATGTGTCGCCTTTCTGTTTTTGTCGCGGGGGGTAAACTACCGGCATATGGGCCTGTTCCTCATTCCCGTTGCCCTTCTCGCTTTAGGCATGTTCGCCACAGGTTACCAGTTTAAAAGCGACGCGTACATAGGCGCGCAAACCGGCCTTTTCACCGACATAGCGGTGTTAAACGGCTTGCAGCTCTCCTCCCGCATACTGGCGTTTGCCGGCCTCGGCATGGTGTTTGTGCTCACAACAGACAAGCTGGAATTTGTGCGCTGCCTCGAGCAGCAGCTTAGGCTGCCCCCCAAATTCACGTACGGTATCTGCGCCGCGTGGGGCATGCTGCCCGGTATGCGGGCGGAATACAAAAAAACACGCGCGGCATTCCGTGCACGCGGCCTGCATCCGGGCGCAGTTTCCCCCGCCCTGCTCCTGCCTCTTTTGGTCAAATCCGTGCGCTGGTCGGAAGCGCTCGCCTGCGCCATGGAGTCCAAGGGTTTTGGCGAATCAAACGAACGCACGCATTATTACCGCTATCCCGTCCGGGCAAAAGATATCCTGTTTCCCGTGCTGTTTTGCGCGGGTACCTGCGTTGCGCTGGTTTTATGGTAGGGCTCAAACAGGCCAGGTAGCATAAACGCCCGAAATCCGGGAAAACCACGGGTAAAATGACGCGGGATGTACAAATGTGGCCCGGGGAACCGTAAAAAAGCAAAATAACGCCTTATTTCCTATAAGAAAAGCATTTTTGGTGTTTACATATTCGGTAGAATATTGTTATGATAAAGGTTGGGGTGTGTCCTAAAATTTGACGCGCGCCTTGTTATACAAAAACATGCGGCTACGGGTTAATCAGTGAATGAGGAGGGTGCGGGAATATGGAGACAAAGCTGGATGGAAGGGAAGAATTTGCGCCTGTTTACGAGAAGATCGGCGAGATCGTATATCAGCAATTGAGGGGGCAGGTCGATTCGCCGCTTTTGCGGGAAGCGTTCGCGCAGGCGGACGAGCTTCGCGCACAAAAGATAGAGGAACAGATACAGCGGATAGAGGGTGAACTCGCGGAACTGAGAAAGGCGCTTACGCTCACGCGCTCAGGCATCTCTGCGGATATGCAGCCGGAAACGGCGGGCGATGTAGGCGCGGCGGAGATGGAAGCAATGCTCATAGCCGAGACCGAGACAGAAGCGGCAGGCGATGCAGCGGAGATAGATGCAACGCTCATGGCCGAGACCGAGACAGAAGCGGCAGGCGATGTGGGCGCGGCGGATATAGAAGCGGCACTCATGGCCGAGACCGAAACGGAAGCGGCAGGCGATATGGACGCGGCGGAGAT
>DOMW01000091.1:0-2478 GCA_003510345.1 Clostridiales bacterium
GCCGTCTCCACCACCAGCGTGTAGCGGCAATCCACCTTGGAAAGCAAATCCGAAAGCTCTAAATGTATCATATGTTCTCCTCTTCTCTCTTAAATTACAAACTGTTTATAATCCCCTGCACTTCCCTGACAGCGGTGTCAATGTCGTCGTTTGTCACCATATAATCATACTCCGCCGCGCGCTTCATTTCTTCTTTCGCCTTCGTGAGCCGTTCGTTCATCTGGCTTTGCGATTCGCTGTCCCGCGCTTTTAGTCTGCGCGCAAGCTCCTCCTCGGACGGCGGCAGAATGAACACCATCACCGCCTCGCCATAGTTGCGCTTCACCTGATCCGCGCCCTGCACGTCGATTTCCAGTATCACGTTTTTGCCTTGCGCAAGCTTTTGCAGCACGCGCTCCTTGGGCGTACCGTATTGGCAGCCAAACACATTGGCGTGCTCCAGGAATTTCTCGCCCACAATCATATCGTTGAACTCGCCCTCCCGCTTAAAAAAGTAGTTTACCCCGTCTTTTTCGTGCGGGCGCGGCGTTCTCGTCGTGCAGGAGATCGAAAGCTCCAGTTTGTCTTCACTGTCCCGCTCGAGCAGCCGGCTCACGATCGTCCCTTTCCCCACGCCGGACGGGCCGGATATCACGATCAACTTTCCTTCTTCGTTATTTCCAAACATAAACGCACACTCCGTCAATCATCGTTTTCGTCCGTGTCTTTGGCAACGATCCTGTGCGCCACTGTTTCGGGCTGCACCGCCGATAATACCACATGGTCGCTATCCATGATCACAACCGCCCGCGTGCGGCGGCCGTAGGTAGCGTCCACCAACCGGCCCGAAGAACGCGCTTCCGTAATTATCCTCTTTATGGGCGCGGATTCCGGGCTGACGATCGCGACAAGCCGCTCCGCGGACACCGTATTTCCAAACCCAATGTTGATCAGCTTAAAACTCATTCCAGCTTACCTCTATTCTATGTTTTGTATTTGCTCTCTTATTTTTTCCACTTCGGCTTTGCCGGATATCACTTTGTTCATGATCCCCGTATCCTGCGATTTTGAACCGATCGTGTTGAACTCTCTGTTCAGCTCCTGCACAAGGAAATCCATATTCCTGCCCTGCGCGCCGTCGCTGTCTACCAACCCCAAAAACTGCTTTACATGGCTCTTTATGCGCACAAGCTCTTCGGTGATATTGCTTTTATCCGCATAAATCGCGATCTCCTGCGCGATCCGCTGTTCATCGACTGGCAGACTCTTTAGCATTTCATCCAGCCTGTCCTGTAATTTCCTGCGGTATTCCTCCACCACAGTACCCGCTTTGGAATGGATATACTCCACAAACTCCAATATTTTATCCAAGCGCTTTACGATGTCTTTCTTTAAATTGTCTCCTTCTTTTGCGCGCGCCTGCTTCAGCTCACGCACCGCCGCCCTGAGGTTTTCCAGCAGCAACGCGCGCACCGCCTGTTCATCCGCATCGTTCTCTTCATACGTGACTACATCCGGCATCCGCAGCAACTGCGACAGCGTAAAGTCGTCCTCCACACCCGTTATGCCCGCCACTTCCCGCGCGGCCTTCACATATGCCGCCGCAAGGGCCGCGTCCGCGACCACATTTTTGGCGTCTTCCCGCTCGGAAAAGTAATTGATATACACATCCACCCGGCCGCGGCTCAGGTTTTCCTTTATAAACCCGCGCACCAACTCTTCGTATTGCATCATAAAACGGGGCTGGCGCACGCTCACATCCAAAAAACGGTTGTTTACGCTTTTCATCTCCACTCTGAGCTTCCTGCCGTCCGCCGCCAGTTCACTTTTTCCAAACCCTGTCATACTGTTCAACCGCACATCCCCCGTTTCCCCTTAGACCAGGTTATTATAACACAAACTTCCTGTGTTGGCACAGGCTTCACCGCCTGCCCACCACTTTATACAGTTCGTCCGTTTTGGGGGGCGTTATCCGCTCGCCCGCTATGGTCTTTACCTCGCCCGTACCGTCGATCTTGCCGATCACATGCACGGGGATATCCAGTCTTTTAAGAGCACTTTTAACAGCGCGCCCGTCTTGCGCCGTAATGAGCATACTTCCGCTCGATATCAATTTATAAACATCTATGCCGTAATGATAACATATTTTTCTCGTCACAGGAAGCACGGGCACCTTGGCAAGATCAAGCGCCGCGCCCGTTCCCGACGCCTCGCACATCTCGCACACCGCACCCAAAACACCGCCCTCCGTCACGTCATGCATAGCGGTCACGCCCGCCGTTTGCGCCGCCGCCATGCCCTCCGCCACCACGCTGAGCGCCTTTCCTATTTGCCGCGACTGCGCCCTGTCCTCGTCGGTCAGCACGCCCAAAAGCTCACCCGCGTAGTCCTCCGCCAGTATGGCCGTACCCTCAAGCCCCGCGTACTTTGTCATAAGCAGGTCGTCGCCCGGCCGCATATCCGCTGTTTTAAACACCTTGCCGGGTATCACGGGTTTTA
>DOMW01000091.1:2501-3411 GCA_003510345.1 Clostridiales bacterium
CCCAGAGAACCCGCCGTATCCACGAGCTGCTTTACCACGCCGTCCACCTGCGCCATTTTCACGTCCAGCGGTATCAATATCGTCACCAGCGCCGCGATGGGCCGCGCGCCCGCCGAAGCGATATCGTTCGCGTTGATGTGGATGGCCAGCTCGCCCACCTGCGCGCCCGCCGCCGTGATCGGGTCGGTAGATACAACGCAAAGCCCGCCCGTGTCGATGACGCAACAATCCTCGCCCACCGCCGCGCCGATCAGCGTTTCCGGGTTTTTGGGTTTTATCTTGTTTAAGATATACTCCTTTAGTTGTGTGTTTGTCAGTTTTCCCTGTTCCATATCCGGCAGGAAGCGCGGGGCCTCCTCACTTCTCCAGTTCCGCTTTCACCAGCTCGTTTACCGTCTTCGGGTTGGCCTTTCCCTTTGTCGCCTTCATAACCTGCCCCACAAAAAACGTCATCGCCTTTGGGTTGCCGCCTTTGTAATCCGCCACAGGCTTTGGGTTCTCCGCCACAAACTTTTGCACCAGCGCCAGTATCTCGCCGGTATCATCCATCTGCTTCAGCCCTTTTTCCTCCACAATGGCGGCTGGGTCTTTGCCCGTTTTGAACATTTCCTCGAACACCTGCTTGCCCACGCTGGAATTGACCGTTCCGTCCGCCACAAGCTTCAGCACGCCGGTAAGCCCGCGCGCGTCTATGGGGATATCGCACGGTTCCATGCCGCTTTCGTTCATCAAACGCGCCAGGTCTACCATAATATAATTGCTGATTGCCTTTGGCTCGTTATACTCCGCCACGCACGCCTCAAAAAGCCGCGCCGTGTACTTGCTCATCGTGAGCTGCCCCGCGTCGTATTCGGGCAGCCCGAATTCCGATACATACCGCTTTTTCTTGCTGGCGGGAAGCTCGGGCAGC
>DOMW01000091.1:3434-5176 GCA_003510345.1 Clostridiales bacterium
CGGTAATCGTGCGCTTCCTCTTTGTCGCGCATGGAATACGTCCTGCCCTTCGCGTCATCCCACCGGCGCGTCTCCTGCACGATCACGCCGCCGTCCTCGATCACCTCAATATGCCGCTTCGCCTCATAGGCTATGGCGCGGCCCGCCGCCGAAAAACTATTGATATTTTTCAGCTCGGTGCGTGTGCCCAGCTCTTTTGCGCCTTCCTCCCGTATGGAGATGTTTATGTCGCACCGAAGCGACCCCTCCTCCATCTTGCAGTCCGATACACCTAAATACTCCATATTCGCCTTCACCGTATCGAGAAACGCGCGCACCTGTTCCGCACTCCTGAAATCCGGCTCGGTCACGATCTCCATCAGCGGCACGCCGCCGCGGTTGTAGTCCACCTCGCTTCTGCCGCCCTCGTGGATCAGCTTGCCCGCGTCTTCCTCGATATGAATGCGCGTAATGCCTATGGTGTGCGACTTTCCATCCGGCGTCTCCACCTCCACAGCGCCCTTGCCGCACAGCGGAAAATCAAACTGCGATATCTGGTATGCTTTTGAAAGGTCGGGGTAGTAATACCCTTTCCTGTCCATCTTGGAATAATTGGGGATGTGGCAATTAAGCGACATACCCGCCATCACGCCATATTCCACCGCCTGCCCATTCAAAACGGGCAGCGTACCCGGCATGGAAAGGCACACGGGGCATACATGCGTGTTCGGCTCGCCGCCAAACTCGTTCTTGCACCCGCAGAATATTTTTGTTTCCGTGCTCATTTCCACATGGACTTCCAGCCCAATCACCGTTTCATATTTCATAAAAAGCTCTCCCGTATTTTGTCAAAGGCACGGCTTTGCGGAAAACGCAAGCGCCTGCTCCAAATTGTAAGCCGCCCGAAACATCGTGTTCTCATCAAACGCCTTCGCAATCACCTGCACGCCGATGGGCATACCTGTTTCCTTCGTGAGCGCGGCGGGCAGCGAAATGGCCGTCAGCCCCGCGATATTCACCGGCACGGTAAAAAGGTCGGTCACATACATGTCGATGGGCCGCGATTTTTCCCCCAGCTTAAAGGCCTCCGCCGTCGTCGCGGGGGAAAGCAGCACGTCATACGTCTCAAACAATTTGTCAAAATCCCGCTTGATCAGCGTGCGCGCCTTTAACGCTTTTAAATAATACGCGTCGTAATAGCCCGAGCTCAGCACATAATTGCCCAGCATAATGCGCCGTTTGGCCTCGTTGCCAAACCCCTCCGAGCGCGAATTTTTATACATCTCTTTCCAGTTTTCATAGTGTTCCGTGCGGTAGCCGTAGCGTATGCCGTCGAAGCGTGAAAGATTGCTCGTCACCTCCGCCGAGGCGATCACATAATACGCGGAAAGCGCGTAATCGAACGTAGGCAGCGAAGTCTCCTCAACGATAGCGCCCATCTCCTCAAATTTTTTGATGGAATCATGGAGCGCGGCGCGCACGTCCGCCGATACTTCCTGCTCCATGTATTCTTTTGGCACACCCACTTTCATGCCCTTCACATCAGTTTCCATGCCCTCGCCGTAACGCGGGTATTCCATGATGGCCGATGTGGAGTCCTTTTTGTCGTTTCCCGCGATAATATCCAGCAAAAACGCTGCGTCCGAAACATTTTTCGTCACCGGGCCGATCTGGTCGAGCGAGGAAGCAAACGCCATCAGCCCGTAGCGCGATACCGTGCCGTAGGTAGGCTTTAAGCCAACCACGCCGCAAAACGCCGCCGG
>DOMW01000218.1:0-3014 GCA_003510345.1 Clostridiales bacterium
GCGCCGCAGGCTCCTTGACCCTATAGGAATACCCTAAGGCAAACACAAAATATTTGCACAATAGTATTCGGGTTCGTATTTAAGCAGATATGTCTAAGGCCTGCGGATGCGAACTCTTTTTAATCAGTGCTTACCGATGCCCCTGTTAATGATTGTATTACCGCTCCCATTCTGTTCGCGGTGAAACGCTAAGGTTCATATGCGGGCATTCCACATGCGAAGAGTCGCAAAACGGTTTGTTTTTAGATTCCCCGCACCGGCAAAGCGTCATCCGGTTACGCGGCAAAAATTCGTGGTCGTCCGCACTGCGCACGGAAATCTTACCTTTCACGACCAGCGGCCCCCGGCAATCGTGTACTGTGGATTCCATCGGGCTGATCTCTTGCGCAAGGGCCGGTTCTATCTCGTTGCCCGCGTCGTCTTTCAGTGTCAGCCTACCGGACGGGCATTTCCCTACCTCTTCTATGGCAAGTTTCCTGTTTTCCTCATTTTCACACCCCTCCACCGCGCTCCACGCGCCGCAGCCCCGGTCACAAAACCGCGCGGACGCGCAAAGCTTTTCGTTATCGGTGAGCGTAAGCTTTGGCCCGGTATATACTTTAGCGCCCGCAAGGAGTTCTTCGCCATGCGCGGCGGTCTCCGCGCCCGTAAAGTTCACTTTTTCGTGCGACCCGTCGCAAAACGGCTTTTTGCTTGAACGCCCACACCGGCAAAGATAGTAGGTTTCTTCCTCGTCATACGCCCTGCACGGCTCCCAGTCTACAGACGCGCCTTTTTCGTCTACTGTCGTTTTTTCCGCCGCGAGGGGGATCCCCCCCTGCACTTCATACGGGCCGTCCGGTGTGATATAGATTCTCTTTTCACTCATTTCCCCGCCACTCCTTTTTTATAATATATCTTATATATTAACCGATTTTCATGGAAATTATCATGGTTTTGCGGAAAATTCTCAGAATTGTCCATTTGCGTGGCAGTTTAGCAAGGGAAGTGACCATTTCGCATGTAGTATTGTTTACGCAACATAGGTGACGTAGGTGTTGGTTCGCCGGACGGTACAGACTTCTTATGTTAATGGGTTCAGCCTTTTCCGCGCTGGGCGCGGAAAAGGTGATGGTGAGCCGCCCGTCACACGCGCGGGCGGTTCATTAGGCGCTCCGTCATAAATAAAACGGGAAGAGCACTCTGCTATGAGAAAAAACGCTACCCTATGGTAGGTAACCACTGATCAAATAGAAAAGCACGTTTTTCTAATCCATTCTTCACCGCCCGCCCGCGCGCCGAACGGGGAAAATAGAGGAAGTGAAGAGACGCCCGGCGGGGCAAACGCGTATCAAATGACGTGCTGCCGTGAGTAAAACATGGGAATCAATGCGCAATAGCCACTCCCTCAACAAGGCTTGTCTACGCCTCGCTTAGCCTACAGTAGGTGTGCCTGTATATCCAAAATAAAACCAGTTGACTAATAATCGAACTTATAGTATGATATTAGCATCGTCGGTACAAGGAGGTGTGTTATGGCAAAGAAAGAGCGACTGTCCGAATTTAATAAAAGTAATATTTTATCTGCGGCTAAAACGCTGTTTCGCGAAAAAGGAATCATGCAAACATCGGTGGACGATATCGCAAAGGAAGCGGACTACAGCAAATCCACGATCTATGTCTACTTTAAGAGCAAAGACGATATTTTCTATCATCTGCTTTTAGAGCATATGCAATTACACAAAGAGGTGCTTGTGCAGGCGTTAAGCGAATCTCCGGGCTTTCCTGACGGCTACTTCGCAATATGCGGCGCAATGGCAAAGCTTTACGAAACGAATCCACTGTGCTTTGACAGTATCCTTGGCGAAATAGCGTTGCCCCAAGATGATTCGGATCCAATACTTGCTCAGATTTACTATGCGGGCGAGGAGCTTAACGCAGTCATTGAGGGCTATATAAACAAATGCGCGGCGGAGCATACTATTTCTCTCGAAACAACGCCGCTGCAAACAGGCTTTACGCTATGGGCAAGCATAAGCGGCATTATCACACTGGCTAACAAAAAGGAAGCCTACATCCGAAAAGTAATGAGTATCTCGAAGGAACAGTTTATGCAAGATGGGTTTGTCCTGTTGTTAAAAACAATAAAAGGAGAGTATACCTATGAAAAATAATGAAGGAACAGCAAAAAACAGGGTGAGAGTAAGGCCCATTCCTTTAATAATTGCCATCTTATTGGCGGCGGGCGGCTGGGTTGCGGCTATAAGCGCCCTTGCGACCCGCGTACCCAAACTGGCCCCGGAAGCGTTTGAAAATATAAGTGCCAATGAACTAATGGCAAACCTGGATTCCCCGTTACTGCAAGCCATTGAAAGGCGCAATTCAACCGCGCGCGGCAGCTTCACCGGCGGTGAAATAAGTGAGGACGCTTTGCAGTTGCTTGGTTGGGCGGCAACAGGGAAAAATCGCGAAGGCACGGGGTTTGTCGTACCATTGGCGATGGGGTCGGAACCGTATGTGTCCTTATATCTCGCTGACGCAAGTGGCGTACGTAGGTTTTCCTGGGAAAGCAACGAATTTGTATCCGTGTCGGGCAACGATATCAGAAATAGCATAAATCAAGGCCAGAACGCATCCGCCGCTTGGATCTATGTCATTGATAAAGATAACGTGCCGAGGGGAAACCTGGACTTTGCGTGGCATACGATAGGGACTATGAGCGAGCATCAGTACTTACTGGCGGATGAACTGAATATACAAACGCGCTTTATGGCGGATATTGATGCCGGTGAAGTAGCCGCGCTATTGGGGCTGGATGTTAATACTAATATACCGGCAGGCGTAATGATTATGGCTCAAAAGTAGGGACACTGCGGCGGTTTAGCGCAACGTGATGAACCGCAGCCGGGAATGATTTTCCGGGGATAAACTGGCTATCATTCGCGGGGTTTCCCTAATGAAGAGAGCGTGGCCATTTTGCATGTTGTATTGTTTTCGCAACATAGCTGTTGTATCGCCGGGCGGTACAGACTTCT
>DOMW01000218.1:3176-10078 GCA_003510345.1 Clostridiales bacterium
GCCGTCCGTCACGCGGGCAGGCGATTCATCAGGCGCTCCGTCACGGATAAAGCAGGAAGGACACTCCGCTATTAGAAAAAACGCTGCCTTATGACAAAGTAATTCCGCAAATAGAAAGGCGCGTTTTTTCTAATCCATTCTTCACCGCCCGCACGCGCGCCGAACGGAGAAAAATAGAGGAAGTGGAGAGGCGCCCGGCCACTATACCAAAAAACAGACCGCAAAGGTAGAGGCCGAGTTGACAGCCTGACAGCGCGAATTTCAGCCGCATTACCCTTCCCCATCCCCAAACAGCCCCGCCGCGACCGCCGCGAACCCTTCGGGGGAGAGATCCTGCGCGCGGCTTTTTGGGTCAATCGAAAGCGCGGCAAGCACGCGCGCCACCTCGCCCGGGGGCGCGATTTGCTTGAGATTATTAAGCAGTGTTTTCCTGCGCATGGCAAACGCCGCGCGCACCGTCTTCACATAGCTTTTACGCGGAACGGCAAGCGGCCCGCGCGCGAGGTCGAGCAAAAGGATGGCGGAATCTACGTCCGGCGCGGGATAAAAACAGCGCGGCGAAACGGTAAACAACAGCCGGGGGTCGGCATAATAGCGGCAGGAAGCGGTAAGCGCGCCATAAGAAGCGTCGCCCGCGTTTGCGGCAAGGCGCTGCGCCACCTCTTTTTGCACCATCACCACAAGGTTTTGCACAGGCGCGCCGCTCTGGAGCACATGCAGCAATATTTTGGATGTAATGTAGTAAGGGAGGTTGCCGCATACGTCAAACGGCTGCCCGGCAAAGTATGCCTCGCCCAGCGCTTTTAAATCCGCCTTCAGTATGTCGCCTTCTATTACGGTGAGATTTTTCAGTTCCCCCGCCGTTTGCGCGCGCGCCGCGACGAGCCCTTTATCGATCTCTATCGAAACAACGCGCGCTGCCCGCCCGCAGAGCGCACCCGTAAGCGCGCCCAGCCCCATGCCGATTTCAAGGACATTACCGTCCCGCATGGGCACGCACTGCGCGATTTTTTCAACGATATTACCGTCCACCAGAAAATTCTGCCCGAATTTTTTCAACGGGACGAGGCCGTTTTTTTCCAGAAACGCCGAAACGTCTTTTGGTGATGTTCTGTCCAATTTTTTTATTCGATCACAGAAACCGTGTAGGTGCCCGTGCTCCAGTCTTGTCCACAGGTGCATACCTCGCGGTCTCCCAAGAACACGTCGATCGTGCCGCTGGAAAACCCGCCGGTATCTTCCACGCGCCCGTAGCCGTAACCCGGCACAAACAGTTTTGTACCATACGGGAACTGGCTTGTCTTCGCCGCGATCGTACCCCAGGAAGCATACGTGCCCGTCGCTGTTTTGTTGCCGCCGTTGCAGGCGGAACAATACGCCGTTACCCGAAGCTCCACCGTGTACTTCACTGGCGTTCCGTCCTCCAGCGTCGTAGGGCCGCTCACCGCGCCGCCGCCCGACGAACCGCCGGAATTACCTCCCGAGCTACCGCCCGAACTGCCACCCGAACTACCGCTGGATGAACCTTTATGGATTTCAGACGTCTTCACTTTCTTTTCCGGGGGCGGGGCGACATACGTTCCCACCTTTGTGATCTCCGAAATCGCTTCTTTGATCACTTCCTCGGAAATGGTGTGCTCGGCTGTCATCACACCGTTTTTATAAATCTGTTCCGTTATGATTTGCAGTGTACCGTTTTCACCCCACCGGCTTACTTTCGTCTCGCCTTTATCAAGCGTGTCGTCTTCCTCTTCCACCGACTTATAGGGAATTTCAAATTCTTCGGTGATCTGCTCTACATTCACTTTGATATACTCTACCCGCATACCCGGGCGCACAAACGTATCCGGCGACGGATACACTTCGTCGTGCTCCGCCGGAACGATACCCGCGCGGTTCAGCACATCCTGCACCGTTCCCGCTACCATTTCGATGGTGGCGGTGCCGAGCTCCGTGCTCACAGTGACGGGCATGGCCCGCCTAATAATGATCTCCATCCCTTCCTCTATGAGCGTATCCGGGCTGGTTTCAAGAAGGTCGTCCTCCCCAATCTGCACTTTGTTGTCTTCCAGAAATTCACCGACTGTTCCGGCGGATGTAGGCGCTTCCATCACCCTGCCGCCATCATTCAATATAATGTTTGTCGTCGGCTTGGCAAACGCCGTAGGAATGGCAATCGCCGAAACAAGCGCAACGATGGCACAGGCCACCACTGTCGCTTTTAGCAGCCGGTCTTTGAAAAAATAAAAAATCGATTCGCCGCCCGACCCGGGCACAAATGTAGATTTCTTTTCCGCGCGGCTTTTTAACCAGCTAAAACCGTTCCCGGCGCGCGGCGCGTGTTTGTTGCTGCGTGGGCGGGACACCCTGTCCATTTGTTCCGACAGATCACGGGGCTGCCTTGCTCTGGGCGGTGTTGCCGCCTTCCAATCCTTTTTACCGGAACGGTCGCCCTTTGCCGCGCGGGACACACGCGTTGCCTTCGGTATTTCGTTTTGCGGCTTTTCCTCCGCACTCTTTTTTTCTTCCGACATGAAATCCATTAATCCTCCGGGTAAAGTTATTTCCCACCCTTTACGCCTGCCGCGCCTACGCCAAAACGTAGACGTCCTTATACCGCACGCCCCACCGCTCACCGCAGGTGCACGTGTCAAAATCACCCATATACAGGTCTATTGTGTCTTCAGAGAAGCCGCCGGTATCCTCTACCTTGCCGTAGCCATAACCGGGAATGAACACCCATGTGCCATAGGGAAGCTTGCTGTCTTTCGCCGCGATCGTGCCAAAGCTGTTTTCGTCACGCCGGGGATAGGTGCCCACAGCCGTTTTGTTGCCTGTGTTGCACGCGGAACAATACGCTGTGGTGCGCTTTGAAAGCACATATTTGCAGATATCGCCGTTGGGCGTGCGGATAGGCACCCATGTACCAACCTTTTCCAGTTGGTTTATGGGCTGTTTCGTCACCGTTTCGGAAATCATTTTCTCGTCTGTCAGCATACCGTTTTTATACGTTAGCTTCGTCCTGATCTCCATTTCGCCTTCCTCGCCGTAACGCACAACTTCTATCTCATCTTCTAAGATGGTGCTGTCTTTTTCCTGTTCCGTTTCAAACGGTATCCGTTCGTATTCGGATTTATACTGAATATTCACAATGATGTGCTCTATTTCCATACCCGGATGCAATAAGGTATCCGGCGAGGGGTATATCTCATCCGTCTCGGCTACGGTAAGGCCCACTTCCGAAAGCACATCCTGCACGGTGCCCGCCACCATGGGGACCGTGTACGTTTGGTCTTGCGTATGCACCATTACGGGCATAGCGCGCCGTATAATGATTTCCATACCTTCCGTGATAGGCGTATTCGGGCTTGTTTCCAGAATGTCCTCCGCACCGATCCGCACAAGGTTATCGCTAAGGAACTCGCCCACCGTTGCCGCCGACGTGGGGGCCTGCATCACCCTGCCGCCGTCATTTAAAGTGATATCCGCCGTGGGCTTGGCAAAACCGGTGGGAATGGCGATCGCCGAAACCACAGCCACAGCCGCGCACGCCAGCATCGTTGTTTTGATGATCTTATCGGCCAGCATACCCTGCCGGTCGTTGAATTTCTGTTTTTTGTTTTTACGGCTTTGCAAGAGCGCCGCCAGCATATGCAGGCGCCGCGCGCCCGACAGGCCCTTGCCCGTATGCCGGGTATACTCTTCACGGCGCACCCTTCCGCCTTCGCCTACTTGTCCCAGCACGATTTTATCGCGGGCGGCCGCCGCCGTTCTTTTCCCGCGGATAGCATTTGCCGGTTTTTCTTTGCGGGGACGCGAAACACGCCCGCTTACGACCGGAAGATCCTCATCCGTTACGCGTAGCTTGTCCAGTTCATATAAAATTCCTTTAAACCTGGTTTCCGGATGCAGCTCAAGTTCGCTGTCGTCCATGCGTTTCCCTGGCATATACACCCTCCCGGCAAGGATTTTTAGCGTTGTTAAGTATACTCTAAAAACGCCAAAAAGTCAAATGAGCACGGCCGGGGGATCGTCCATTTGTATTATTTTGTATATGTTTCAGCAGCAGCGGTACATTACTGGGTAACCGATGATCAATGCAGCCTGCACATCTTTTGAGCCCTATTGCGGGCGGTAGTGCAACAAAGTTTGCCTATGTCCCGGTTAGCCTGGGCATAGGTAAACCTCATTAACCGACAAACGACAACCCCAAAAAGGACAACAAAAACACATGGCCTGAAACGGCCTGAATCAGAGCAAATCAACTTTAACGTTGTGCAAGTAAAAAAAGCCGGTTTTCGTAAAATTTCAACGCATATGCGGTATTATCGTATTGTGCCGACTTCATTTCAGCGTGTAATTCACATCATACTAAACTGTGCACAGCGGCGCGCTCCGCCGCAAGCCCCGCCTCGTAGCGCTTCATAAACGCCGCGAAACCCTGCACGTCCTTTTTTTCGGGAAACGCCAGCTTGCCTTTGTTTTCGCCGAATACTTTTTCCGAAAGATATGCGGTAAGAGGCTCCCCCGCTTCCTTTCGCGCCATATAGGCCGCCAAAAGGGCAATGCCCCACGCGCCGCCTTCTCCTGCCGATTCCATAACGGCGACAGGTACGCCCAACGCCGCCGCCATCAGGTTCTGGCCCACGCCTTCCGTTTTAAAGAACCCGCCATGCCCCAGCAAAGACTCCATTTGTAAGTGCTCTTTTTCCGTCAGGATATCCATACCCAGCCGAAGCGTGCCGATGGCGGAAAAGATTAGCGAACGCATGAAATTCGCGAGGGACATGTCGCTGCCCGGCATACGGGCAAAAAGCGGCCGCCCTTCCTCAAAGCCGGTGATGGCCTCGCCCGCGTAATAGTTGTAGGAAACAAGGCCGCCTGCGTCCGGTTCGCCCAAAAGCGCTTTTTCATACAGTGTTTTATAGAACGCGTCTTTATCCACCGAGCAGCCGAATGTTTTGAGCGTTTCGTTGAGCAGCCGCATCCATGCATCGATGTCGGATGTGAAGTTGTTGCAGTGCACCATGGCAACGGGCGCGCCCGCGGGTGTTGTGATCACATCGATCTCGGGGTACATGTGGGAAAGCGCCTTTTCCATCACGACCATGGCAAAGATCGACGTGCCCGCCGAAAGGTTTCCTGTGCGCGCCGCCACGGTGTTTGTCGCCACCATACCCGTACCCGCGTCCCCTTCTGGTGGGCAAAGCGGAATGCCCGCGGCAAGCCTGCCGGAAGGGTCGAGCAACCGCGCGCCTTGTTCGGTAAGCGTACCTGCTGGCTCTCCGGCGGAAAGCACTTTGGGCAGGATGTCGCCGAGGCTGCCGCCAAAAGCGCCGGAAACAAGCGCGTCAAACTGCGCCATCATTTTTTTATTATAATCGTTTGTGCCGCTGTCTATGGGGAACATGCCGGACGCGTCGTCCACACCCAGCACCCTTTCGCCGGTAAGCAGGAAGTGGACATAACCGGAAAGCGTAGTCAAAAACGTGATGTCCTGCACATGGGTTTCCTTATTTAAGATCGCTTGGTAGAGGTGCGCGATAGTCCAGCGCTGCGGGATATTAAACCCGAACAAATCGGAAAGCTTTACCGCGGCCCGCTCTGTCATTGTGTTGCGCCAGGTGCGGAAAGCGGCGAGCTGTTTGCCGTCTTTGTCAAACGGAAGGTATCCGTGCATCATGGCGGAAATGCCGATGGCGGAAAGCCGGGTTACGGGTATGCCGTACAGCCTTTGCACATCATCCGAAAGCGCGGCGTAGCAGCTTTTAAGGCCGTGCAGCACATCTTCCATCGCGTACGTCCACACGCCGTTTATAAGCTGGTTTTCCCATTCATAGCTGCCGGAAGCTATGGGCGCGTGGTCTTCACCTATAAGCACCGCCTTGATGCGGGTAGAGCCAAGCTCGATCCCCAGGGTCGCGTTCCCGTCCAAAATCGCTTGCTTTGTCATCTTCATACCTCCATCAGGAATATCGCCGCCCAAAAGCTCTACGCATTAAACTCCAATACTATCGCTTCTGTATCAACGATATTCTCCCACGTATCGGAATCAAATATATGGAAAGAAACTTCTAACGTCTGAAGTTCCGATATCCCGTTTTCTACAAGGTCGGCCGTGAGAAACGTCAATTCTGTATTCGCTGTTTTCCCCGCGACAATATCCGTAGACATAATGGGATCTATCATAATATCGTTAATGGAAACATTACGCGCTTGCACTGTGAAGTTCTGCTCGGTGTTATTTTGAATCGAGAAAAGGATTTCCGTAAAAATGCTATCCGCAATCGCGGTAACCCCGGTAATCACTATAACAATCCCGTCCTGATCATAAATAACCTGACTGGCGCCCGCCGAATCTCCCACGGCTGGAATCCCTTCTTCCGGCTCTTGGGCCTGTGCTTCTGTGAGGGCGGTAATTTCTGCTTGCAATTGCGCGTTTTCGTCAAGCAGCGCATCCCGTTCCGACAGTACACTCTCCAATTCCGCTTCTAACGAGGCAAGCTGCACTTCCAGTTCAAAAACGCGCTGCTCACCGGCTTGCAGCGTTTCCAGTTCCGCGGAGAGCGTATCGTACATCGCCTGTGGGACGCCGCCGGCGCATCCGGCCAGTGACACGGTCAATACTGCACAAATAGCTAAAACAAGCGTTTTCTTCATTTCATTATCTACCTATCCAAGTTTACTATGGAAATCTGTTTCCCCAATATCGCAATTATACTCCTATGCCGATAGGCGCGTCAAATGAAACCTTGTAGGGCATCAGCTCAATTTACTCCGCCGTGCTATAGGTATCATAGCCAGTTTGGGCGAATTGTATATGCCCGGAATGCACCGGGCGAATAAAGATTTGTCTATGCTCCGGTTAAAGAGACGGGATTTGAACGCGTCCCTGCGCTGTT
>DOMW01000293.1:0-11245 GCA_003510345.1 Clostridiales bacterium
TCCCGCGCCTGCATATCAAGCTCCCAGTTGGTGTTGAGCGCATCCGCCGCCTCCCGGGTCATGACCACCGCCGCGCCCTGCCCCTCAAGAAGCGCTTTCAGCTTTTGCGCAATGGCAAGGTTTGTGTCGCACTCGGCCGCGCCTGTGCTTACCCCCGTCGTGCCGCCCGAAACGCCCCGCCCGTGTCCCGGGTCAAGTATGATTTTCTTCCCTTCCAGCGANNCCGCTTCTTCCCCGTCATTGCCTTCTTCCGGCTGCCGTCCCTCCGGCGCGCGCGAAGGCGGCGGTTCTTCGGTTGTTGCGGGCTTTGCCACCGCCGTAAAATACAGTGTGGCAAACAGCACGGCAGCCGCGGCGGCGGCAATAAAAAGCGCCCTCCAAAACTGAGGCGTGCCGTAAAGCGGCGTTTTGTTCTTTTCCTGCGGCATTGCTACTTCCTTCCCCGGTTTTTCTGCTATGTGCAAGGTTACATTGCATAGTTTATGGATTGTGCAGAGAGTTGTAAAATATCCATAATACTATAAATTGATTTGCTCTAATCCGCAAAATAGGTAGCGTACATATCCGCGATGGCAAGCGCGGGCGCAAGCGGATAAGTGCGGTAGGCGTTTGCCTGCGTCATACCGCCCACATAACTGCGCGCCGTATCGTCATACCCGTTCATGTGCCAGCGGATGGCGATCGCTTCCTCGTCGGTCAGCGCAATGTGCTTCATCAGCAGGTAAACGGATTTTTCGCCGTGCCCCATAGGGAATGTGTCTTCGATCTGGTAGACCATCTGCTCCGTCCATTCGCGCTTGCCCGGCGTCTTTACATTGCGCACACCTTTTGTATAAAAGTTTACCTTGCATACGTCGTGCAGCAGCCCCGCGATTATGAGCGAGTCCTCCCGCTCGTATTTGATGTTTTTATTGAAATTGGACAGTAGCTTATACACATTCATACTGTGTACCAAAAGGCCCCCGTCGAATGCGCCGTGTATATTCTGGCTGGCCGGAGCAATGTAAAAATCTGTTTCTTCGGATAGCCAGGCAAGAAGCCCCTCTATATTCTCGCGCCTGGTAGAGCGCAGCAATTCCTCAAATTGCCCGCGGTAGGCGCGCAGTATTGCTTCGCCTAAAGACGATGTCACATCAGCCATTTTTAAGTTCTCCTCCGTTTATTTCTCCAGCTTATACCCGAAGCCCCATACCGTTTTTATGTGCGCGCCATATGGCCGGAGCCGCTCCCGCAATGTTTTAATGTGGGTATCCACCGTGCGGTCCGACCCTTCAAAATCCGCGCCCCACACTTCCGACAGCAATGCTTCGCGCGAAAACGCGATATGCGGGTTTTGCATCAGGTGGCACAGCAGGCTGAATTCGCGCGGGGCCAGCTTCACCCGGCGGTCGTCCACGTATACGGTGCGCGAGGACGGGCTCAGCGAGATGCCGCCCGCGTGCAGCACCGCGCGTTTTTGCGGGTTCAGGCAGCGGCGCAGTATAGCGCGGATACGCGCAAACAGCTCGGATGGATAGAACGGTTTCAGTATGTAGTCGTCCGCGCCTGCGTCAAACCCGGCAAGCCGCTCGTATTCCTTGCTTTTTCCCGTCAAAAACAAGACGGGTGCTTCGGATATCTTTCGTATCTGCCTGCACACCAGTATACCATCCAGTTCGGGCAAAAAAGCGTCCAGCACGACGGCGTCGTATTCCCGCCGCCTGAACTGTTTTAAAGCGCTGATCCCATCCGCCGCCTCGTCAACCACAAACCCGTGTTTTTCCGCTTCCCGTTTTATTTTCGCGCGCGTATCGGCGTCACTTTCCGCTACCAGCAGGTACATCATGGCAACTCCACCCAACCGCAGTTTTTTTACCAATACCAGTATAGCACAAAACAAAAGGGTTGGAAACGCTGTGAAAACCGTGGGGTGGACGGCAACCTGTACACACCTTGGAAAATATTTCTATTTCAACAACAGCGCAGGGCGTGTTCAAATCTCGTCTCTCTAGGTGCTGACTGATTAAATAAACCACACATCCTTTCGGCGCTCCCATTAACCAGTGCTTACCCGGAAATAGCCTAACATGTGATCGCGGCGCTTTTTCTCGCCGGAGGCTAATGTTTTTCCATTTTTTTACGATTATATAGTACAAGCAAAAAAGCTACGGCGCAATCAATAAATTTATAAAGAACGGGTGTCAAGACGCAGGCTCTGCCACCTGTTTTTTGTTTTGCTCATACAAAATCATGTATAGTGCTTGAAAACATACACAATAGAGAGTAGAATGGGAAAGTGCAAGATCAGATAATGCGGAAAGAACGGTGTTGCATGGGGTTACGGATCGCGCCGCTTTTCAGCGGTTCTAAAGGCAACTGTATACTGGTGGGTACCGAGCGGGCAAATATACTGATTGACGCGGGGTATTCCTGCGCCAGGATAGAGCGGGAGCTGAAAAAAGTGGATACTTCGCTTGCCGACATCCACGGCATTTTGGTCACCCATGAACATACCGATCATATCGCGGGCATTGGCGTGACCTCCCGCAAATACGATATCCCCGTCTACGCGAACGAGGCCACATGGCACGCCATGGCGCCCCGCACCGGCCAGGTGGCACCAAAGAACATCCGTATCATCGACGAAAACGATTTTTATATCCAGGACATGTGTATTCAGCCTTACGAGATATCGCACGACGCCGCGCACCCTTTCGGTTACAGTGTGGCAAGCGCGGGCAAAAAAGTGAGTGTTATGACCGACCTTGGAAAAGTGACGGAAAAGATACTGCGATACGTCGAGGGTTCGAACATCGTTCTTTTGGAGTCCAACCACGATGTGGGAATGCTGGAATGCGGCCCGTATCCTTATCCATTAAAACGCCGGATACTGTCCGCGCACGGGCATCTTTCCAACGACGACGCGGCGCAGACTGCCCTGAAGCTGGCGCTTTCGGGTGTACGCGGCATTTTACTGGGCCACCTCTCCGAAAAAAACAACGACTACGAGCTGGCGCGGCTCACCGTCTGTTCTTATTTGGAGCAAAACGGCGTAATCGCGGGCAAGCATGTCGCTGTGGGCATGGCAAGGCGGGAAGGGTTTACCGGCTGCTATGCGGCGCGGTAGGCAGGCCGATAAGAAAGGTACGACGTCTGTGTCGTCACAGGCTGCCCTTGTGATCTCGCCGAATCAAAAAAGCTGTTTTGCCCGCATGCATGGACAGCCGTTTCCTAACATCCGGGCCTTTCTTGCCAAGTGGTACTGACGAATGAAAATTAACGTGATTTGTGTGGGAAAACTGAAGGAAGACTATTATCTGCGCGCGCAGGCGGAATACGTGAAGATGCTGGGGCGGTTTTGCGATGTTTCCATTGTGGAATTGCCGGATGAACCACTTGTTCACGTAAAAAGTACAAAGGACGAGCAGGCCGCGAAAGCCGCTGAAGGCAGAAGAGTGTTGGAAAAATGCGCCGGGTATGTGGTCGCTTGTGACCGCGCCGGTAAGAAGATGAGTTCGGAGGCGTTTTCAGGGCGGCTTGATCAGGCCATGCAGGCGGGCGTAAGCGAGTTTTCTTTTGTGATAGGCGGTTCGATTGGCCTTTCCCCGGGTGTGATTGCACGCGCCGACCTTTTACTTTCCTTTTCGGATATGACGTTTCCCCACCGGCTGTTTCGTGTTGTGCTGCTCGAGCAAATCTACCGCGCTTTTAAAATTATGCGCGGTGAGACGTATCATAAATAGGATAGGACGCGGCTCAAGCTGTGCCGCGCCGTTTCCTTCTCCTCCATACTGCCAGAGCCGCAAGCCCCACTGCTACGGCAAACGCCGCCACCATTTCCAAAGACTCGTCCATCGACACGGGGGGCGCGGCGTCAGTCGCCTCCGTAATCTTTCCGCTCATGAACGCTTCTTGAAGCGCCAACAGGTCGGCCTCCTGCTCTTTCGTCTCGAATACGGAAAAAGCGGTGGCGGGGGTCAGTGTTTTCTGCCGGAAGGCGTCGCGCACCACGTCGGTACTGCCCGGCAGCAGCAATGTTTTTTGCATCAGCAGAAAGGCGTTTTCATATTCCCCGCCCAAAAATTCGATCTGCGTGGGGTCACCCGCAGGCTGGTACAATGTTTCGCTTTCCGGTTTCGCGCTCACATACCTTCCCGCATCGTATTCCAGCGCCTCGCTGATGATCGGCGTATCCACGGTTTTACCCGTTTGCTCCCCGTCTGAAAACCGATAGGGCAGCAGCGAAAGGTCGTAGCCGAGGTTATAGTAATATTCACTTTCCGGGAAGTATTGCGTATACTCCCGCATGTCTTCCTGCAGTACCGCCGACGGCATATTGTCGGACACCGCGATCACCAACGGCACGCTGCCCTTTAGGTACTGCTCGACCTGTTCGGTATGCGCCAGCCACATGGCCGCGCCAAGGTTAAAGCCGCCCCGGGCGCGTACATTCTCGCCGCCTATCGTTTGGTTGAAATGAACCTGCACGGGGATATCCTCCGGGATATCCGAAAGATTTACCTGCTGTATTTTGTAGGACGCAAACAGCACATGCGCGCCTTTGATATCATGTTTTTTCGCGTAATCCTTTATCTTAAGCAAGTGTTCGCGCACCGGACTATGGAAGGACGCATCCACCACAAAATAGTATTCCGCAGGCCGGGAGGCCGCCGTGAGTTCTTGCTTGTATGCCGCCGGGATAAACGTCGCGCCGTCCATTTCAAGCGGCTCGGGCGTTGCCATCGGCGCGTCCAGCACGATTTTTTGCCCGTTTATTTCCAGCGTCTCCGGCTGCGCGTGCATCACATAAAAACCCGTTTTGCGCGTCTCGTATTTTTCAAACGGGAACACGCGCAGTTCCAGCGTGCTGCTGTCCGTATAGCGGAGCACGCCCGGGTCTTGCGCGGCCCGCGTTACGCTTTCGTAGGTAATCAGCGCCGAACGTTCATCCGTAAGCATACCGAATTTCTGCTCATCGCCCACATAGAGGTAATAATCCTTGATGAAACAGCCGTCCGGCAGGTGGAAGCGCACCGCGTATTCCGCGCGGTTTTCGCCGCTGTTTTTTATTTCAAGGTCGACCCACGTTTTATACACGCCCGCTTGCTCGTCAAATTCCGTGCGCGTGCTTGCTTTTTGAAGCAGTACCTCCGGATCGCCGGGCTGAAATGAATCGCTATCCGCAAGCGAGGTGCTCCATCCGTTCTGTTCCCACTGCCGCTCGTCAAAGAAAATGGAGCGCATCCGGTTTAAGCTTTTTCCGGACAGCGCCTTGCCATCCGGCACAATTTCGTGGTATGCGGGCGAAAAGAGCGGCGTGCCCAGAAGGCCCATATCTGCCCACGGGTCGAAAGAGAGCCGTTCATAATAGGACGTCTCCATTTCATCCAGTGTGCGCGCCAGCCGGATTAAGTCCACTTCCCGCTGTTCCGTACCCGTAGGGTACATATACGCCTGCGCGTTTTGATAATTCAGCTTGTCCGCAAACGCGTTGGCCGCGAATGCGGCGGGTATGGTGAGCACGCCCGCGACCATCACCAGCGCAATGGCGGAGGTGCTCCAGCGTTTTTTCAGTTCCCGTACATCATCCGTGATCTGCCTGAGTTCCATGATGAATACCAGAAGCGGCACGAACATAAGCAACCCCAACCCCATAGCGATGATGCCGAAAATTCCGAACGGCATATAAGGAATGAACACAAACGTCATGTACGCCACAATGGAAAAGCCCACCATCTTCAAGTATAGAATGGGCAGCGGAAGTTGTTTGTTCCGCCAAAAGGGCAGCATCACAATGCCGTTCATCAAAAACAACACGATGAACCACGGGCTGGAATAATCGCCCAGCAATCCGTCAAAAATATAATTAACGAGAAGGCCTACTTGCAGCAGTATGATCGCGAAGACGAGCACGGACACCCAACTGTGCGCGAACTTCGCGAACCCGGTGCGCTCGGGCGGTGCGAGCGCCGCGCCTGTTTCTTCCGCTGTGCCGGGTGCGCGCAGATATGTGAGCACAAACAGTATAAAGTATACCGCAGCGGCGCAGCAAAGCGCGATCCCGGCATTCATCAGCAGCGTGCTGGCGACCTGCTCCACGGAGAAATTCAGCGCAAACGAGACAGCAAACGGCAGCAGCACAAAAAGGCTCATATCCCGGCGCAGTTTTGCGGCGAGCACTTCACTGCGTGAAAGGTACAGCCGTACGCTCAGGTAAAGAATCCCTACCGCCCCCAACGCGAGCGCGAGCGCGCCGGGGCTGAACCCTATGGCGGGCAGAGGGGAGATAAAAAGGCTCAGAGTGGTAAACCCGCACGCCGCGGCCAGCAGAACCAGCAGCCCCACGAGCGGCTTCACCGGCGCAGTCTCTTTTCGTTTTGCTATTCCGCAGAAAACCGCGAACAGCGCGGCGGCAAGCGCAAGCACAGCGCCCGCGATGCCGTATTTGTCCGTGAGCAATGCGTTCATAGCCCCCGACAGCGCAAGGCAAAGAAAAAGCAAGACTTGCGGCAGCGTTACAAAAATGATCGGTAAAAGCGGATTCATCTTATTCATTTTGGGTATCATCCTCTCTTTGCGCCGTGTCCCGCCGCTTTTGCAGCAGGAAAAACAGCGCGGCCATACAGCCGAAATAAACGGCAAGTGAAATGATATTGTGAATGAGCTGCGCGTCCTTATGATGAAGAAACGGCAGGCTGATAGAAATGCGCAGCAGGCTGATAACAAACGCGCCCGCAAGGGAAAGCGCAAAAGCCTTTGCCAGGAACGCCGCTTTCACCCCCATGCCGCCGCGCGGGGAAAACCCCAGTGTGGCCAGCAAAAAAGCACTTACAAAAAGCCGTACCCCCATGCATCCCTCTGTGATGGAAAAACCCGCTTGTGTGGAAACGTAGCCCACGCCGGGCACAAATTCAAACGGCATACCGTAAGCAAATTTGAAAAATTGCGCGTGCGGCCAAAGGGAAAGGCGGATATCGCGCATCAGCAGGGCATAGCTCAAGACCGCAATGCCGACCGCAGCCGCAAAATAGAGTGCGCGGCGCGGCGCCTCCCTGTTTCCAGCCATTTCTTTTTGCACTGTGACAGCTTTCATAACACCCCATTCCACGAGAAGGTATATCCTTTCGTCTCAAAGAGACTACCATCGGATACAGGTTTTGTCAATAAAAATTTATTGAATAACGATAATATTTTTCTGTTTTGCGTTTCGGATTGCCTGAATAATCGCCGATTAAAGCGGCCACGCGCACTATTGGTTTCATCCGCTACTTATCCATCTTCATGCAATGGATTCACAAACTCCCAGGCAACTTGGGCAAGGTCAACCGCATCGTTCCCCTTGTAGAGACTATCCTTTGGAATCTCCTCAATATGCAAATCAAACAATGTAGCCGCAAATACACATGCTGTCAGAAAACCTCCCGCTTTACTGGGGTGCGGGCCGCGCGGGTCAAATCTTGTGATCAGTGAAATCCCCGGTATTTTCGGATACGCGTAGACCCATGCATCGGCTGCGTTTACTAAAATAGTATCAGCTTCATCGGCTGCCTGTTTATACGATGCGGTATTCATGTTTAAATGTTCTTGATCAAATGCACAAGCTGAATTAAATAACACCGGGATAACCCCATTTTTTCTTGCTTCATCGCTTAGTAGCCGAACGTCATCAAGGAATCCCTCCATATCATTCCTGATTTGGTCGTCTTGAAAAACAACATAATCAAATCTTCCGCTCTGCATCTCGTTTATCGCGTTTTCCCTATGCTCGCGTAGCGTTCCGCCGCGGTTTGCGTGCCTTGAAATATCCTTGTATGTAATGTGAACATTGTGCGTTCTCGCAATTGCTTGTAATTGTTGTGGAAGATTGCCGACAAACACATCACTAGTGCCTACAAATAAAATGGATGTAGAGTTCTCCGCCCCTTCCATATCTTCGGTTTTGCGTAGTATAATGACATCCGTAAAAACAGCCCAAGTAAACGCTAATACTAAAACAACAGCTAAGATAACAATGAATGCTATCCTCCGTTTAGGTAGTTTTTTCTTTACGCTAAGCTGTGGATTCACGGTATCTTTTCCGGTCATTATTTCTACCATCTTCCTGAGAATATAAATAGCATTCGTTACCTCAATATAATAGCAGAAATAAGCTGCACAAGCAAAAACCCGGCATGATTGGCCGTTATCATGGCACATTTGGTATATTTTCCCAGATTACCGTATCGGCATGATGGGGGGAGTGGCATCTGCCTGCTTGTTATGATAAAATTCGAATAGAAGCCTTAAATCATAACACGGGAAAACAGGTGACGCTATGTGGAAATGCCCAAACTGCGGACGGGAATTTAAAAAAACGGAGCAACAGCATTTTTGCGGCGAAATATGCACGATCGACGATTATATTGCCGGCCAGCCCGAAGAGGTACGGCCGTTTTTACGGTCGATCCGCGAGACGATCCGCGCTGCCGCGCCAAACGCGACGGAAAAGATATCGTGGCGTATGCCCACATTTTGGCAGGGTGAAAACCTGATCCATTTTGCCGCGTTCAAAAAACATATTGGCATTTATCCGGGCGGGGAGGCGGTGGAGGCGTTTTCTGACCGGATTGGGGAATACGGTACGAGCAAAGGGGCGATCCGCCTTCCGTTGGATAAGCCCATCGACCACGAACTGGTCGCCGCTATCGTGCGCTGGCGGGTTGCGCGGCTGAAGGACTGACAGTGCAAGTGCTTTGCGGATGGAAATGCGGGATGAACGATAGGATCATCATACATGTGGATATGGATGCGTTCTTTGCGGCTGTGGAGGTGCGCGATAACCCGGACCTTGCTGGAAGGCCGCTCATCATCGGCGCGCTGCCGGGCGAGCGGGGTGTCGTTTCTACTTGCAGCTACGAGGCGAGGAAGTTTGGCGTGCGTTCCGCCATGAGTATAACGGAAGCCTACCGGCGCTGCCCACAGGGGATCTATATGCACCCGGATATATTGAAATATAAAGAGGCCTCGGGGAAGATCCACGAGATATGGAATCGCTACACAAACATTGTGGAATACATCTCGCTGGATGAGGGGTATCTTGACGTCACCGGCTCACACAAGCTATTTGGGGGCGCGGGCGCGATCGCGCGTGAGATCAAGGAGCGGACGAAGCAAGAGACGGGGCTCACCTGCTCGGTGGGCATCGGGTATAACATGACGTCGGCAAAGATTGCCAGCGAGGAAAAGAAACCGGATGGCCTATTTGAAATCCCTGGCCCGGAAGCCTTTGTGGATCTCGTCATTGACCGCAATGTGCGTGTGCTTTACGGCGTAGGCGCAAAGACGGCGGAAAAGCTCATGCGGGCGGGTATACGGACGGTGCGGGATATCCGCAGCAATGAACGAATGGTTCTATCGATATTGGGCAAGCATGGCGGGGATATCGTGGCACTGGCGAACGGAGAAGACAACCGCGCGGTCACGCCGTATTACGAAGAGGAAGCGAAATCCATCGGCAGGGAGCACACGTTCCAGAAGGATATTACAGACTTCGGCCATTTAAAGGACGCGCTCCGCCTGATTGCCCGCGACCTCAGCAATAAGATACGCTTTGCGGGGCTGTTTGCCCGTACGGTCACGTTAAAAATAACGTACTACGATATGAAGCAGATCACCCGTTCCAAAAGCGGCGAGGCTACAAACCGGGCCAATGATATCTTTTATACGGCAGCGGCCCTGCTCGACGGGATTAATAAAAACCCTGTCCGTCTGATCGGTATAAGCCTAAGCAGCCTTGCGGACACGCACAGCGGGACGAGGCAGCTTACCGTGGAGGATATTGGCCGTGAACAATCGGATCAGAAGACGGAAGCGCTGAACGGCAAGATTCTTGCCCTGCAACGGCAGTATGGCAAGGATATCATAAAAACCGGGAGCGAGATGGACGCGGAAAAGCGGTTTAAAAAGGCGGAGGCGGACAGGAAGGGGAACGGGGAAAAATAGAGGAAGTGGAGAAACGCCCGGCGGGGCAAGTACGTATCAAATGGCGAGCCGCTGTAGGGGCCCAGTGAAGCGGGCCATGTAGGGAAAATGAGAAGCGAGTAAGCGAAGGCTTCGCGCTACTGGCGCGAAACCGAAGCAGGCGAGCCTGTGGACGACGCGGGCGTACACTTCCCTTGGTTTGCGCAACCGCCGCCGCAGGCGCCGCAACCCGCGCAGCCGCCGCTTTTGCGGTTTGCCGCCAGCTTGCGTATCGCGAAGAACAACACTGTTCCTACCGCCGCGACGATCATAATATCCACAACCATTGCTTTTATGCCCCCGTCCTGCCGATACGGCTATATTTTTTCCTGTTGCGCGCCGAAACAATGACAATACCCACGACCACAGCGGCAAGCAGTATGCCGAGAAACCACAGCGAAACGTCGCCGCCCGCCACGATATCGCTTTCCGATGCCGCTTCCAGCAGGCCGGAATCGAGCGTCTGCATCTCGGTTGCCGCCGTACCGGCGAAGATAGCGCCGCCGATCAGGTTCACCAGCATCGCGAGGACATAGGCGAGGCCGGTCTGGTACAGCACCGCGAACCATGTCCATTTGGTGCTCCCAAACTCGCGGCGCATCGCGCCGATCGCGGCAAAACAGGGCGCGGAGAGCAGTGTAAACAGCATGAAGGAGAACGCCGTCACCTGCGAGAACAACACGGCGGTCGCCTCGCCGGCCATGGTGAGCGTGGCCACCACAATTTCCTTTGCCGCAAGGCCGGTAAGCGCGGCCACGGGGCCTGCCCAGCTATCGCCAAAGCCCAGCGGCAGGAACACATAGCGCAGGCCGTTTCCGATGTGCGCCAGTATGCTTTGGTCGATCGCCCCCGTGCCGATGTATTCCATGCCGGGCGTGAAGCTTTGCAAAAACCAGATAGCGGCACATGCCACGAATATGATCGTACCCGCTTTAATGATGAAAGAACGGCCCTTTTCCCACATGTGGATGAGTACGCCCTTTGCGCGCGGCGCTTTGTATTCGGGCAGTTCCATCACAAACGGCGCGGGGTCGCCGCGAAACGCTTTGGTGCGTTTTAGGCAGACGCCGGAAATAATGACGACGCCTATGCCAATCAAATACATAGACGGGCCAACCCACGCCTGCCGCGAAAAGAGCATGGCGGAAAACATCGCGATGACGGGTACCTTCGCGCCGCACGGGATGAACGGCGTCAGCATGATAGTCATGCGCCTGTCTTTGTCATTTTCTATCGTGCGCGAGGCCATGATGCCGGGCACGCCGCA
>DOMW01000293.1:11250-11435 GCA_003510345.1 Clostridiales bacterium
TTACGGAAGATGCGGTCCATTATAAACGCGACGCGCGCCATATACCCGCTGTCTTCCAGCAGCGACATAAACAGGAACAGTATCATAAGCTGCGGCACAAAGACAAAGACCGAACCCAGCCCGCCTATGATGCCGTCCACAACGAGCGATTGCGCCCAATCCGCCGCGCCCGCCGCCGAAAGGCC
>DOMW01000119.1:0-2734 GCA_003510345.1 Clostridiales bacterium
CATAAAAATATTGACATATCAAACCGTTTTCACTATAATATTAACTGTTATAAAATGAACTCCCCGCCCGTGCGGCAGGCAGGGGCAGAGTATGGGAGGAGGGATAAAGATGTCTGAGATTCGTGTTGGCGAAAACGAAACGTTGGAAAGTGCGCTCAGAAGGTTCAAACGTAAGTGCGCGCGCGCCGGGGTGTTGGCTGAAATCAGAAAACGCGAACATTATGAGAAGCCCAGTGTAAAGAGAAAGAAAAAGGCTGAGGCAGCCAGAAAAAGAAAGCACTAAAATTATAAGAATGAGAAGCGCCGGGGATATTCCCGGTGCTTTTTTTCATTTTTTATGATAAAATACTTGTAGCAAGTGGTGTAAGTGATGGTAGTGAAAACGATGGGGTATCAGATGAAAAAGCTGTTTGCCGTAGTGGGTATGTTGTTGTGTGTTGCGCTTTGCGCCTGTTCCTATTTAGGCCTTACCGCGGAACCGGAACTGGATTCGGATGTGATTTTGGTGGAGGAGGCGGAAAGGATGGCGCAGCCGGTCGATCCGGATTCGCCCGGTTCGCTGCTCTCCTTCCGCTACCGCTTTGGGGAAAACGAAGCGATGTATGACGAGTATGAGATCACAACGCAAGACGATGAAGTATATTTCAGCGCGAACCTTGCGGACGGGACGGAAGCGCAGGGAAATGTGGCGGGCTCGGTATTGGAAGATATCGTTGCGCTGATGAACTATAACGATATATTCGAATGGAACGGGTTTCACGGCGAAAGAGAAACGGGCGGCGGGTACTTTGAAATAACGGCGCAATTCCATAACGGAAAGTTTGACGCGTCCGGCTATGAGGAAAAACCGGAAAATTACCGCCAGGGTCATGCCGCGCTCAAGTACTACATGGAAAAAACGCTTGCGGAAGTTCGGGAGCAGGCGCTGGAAGAGGACGGGGCGGCTGCCTGAGCGAGCTATCCTAAGAGTGGCCTATCAGTGCGGGGTTTTGTGTTAACGTTCAGTGTGCTATGCACCTTTACGCCGGGCGTCTCTCCACTTCCTCTATTTTTCCCCGTTCGGCGCGCGGGTGGGCGGTGAAGAATGGATTAGAAAAAACGCGCCTTTCTATTTATGAATTTATTCTATCGCAGGGCAGCGTTTTTTCTCATAGCGGAGCGCCCTTCCTGCCTTATCCATGACGGAGCGCTTGATGAACCGCCCGCACGCGTGACGAGCGGCTCACCAACACCTTTTCCGCGCGCAGCGCGGAAAAGGATGAACCTATCAACATAAAAAGTCTGTACCGCCCGGCGAACCAATATCTACGCTGCCGATTATAATAATTCTCTTTTCACTCACAAAATGTCCACTCCCAGCTACCCTAACCCGCTTGAAAACGCGGCGTAAGCTGGTATAATAAAAAAAAGTATGAAAAAAGGAAGGAACTGTATTTGAGCGGGATTCATATAGATTTTGACAGTATGGAGCAAATGGCGGGCGTGTTTGGCAGCTTTGATGAAAACATCAACCTGCTTTCCGGCCGTCTTTCCGTTTCTGTGCGGGCGGAGCAAAACGGCGTCACAATATCCGGCGAGAAAGCGGCGGTGCAGGCCGCAGCGGATGTGATGGGCGTTTTGAAGGTGATGTACAACAAAAACGAGAATATCAACAGCGATACGGTGAACTACGCGCTTACCATGGTGAAGGACGGGCACCAGGCCGAAGTGAACCAGATGATGAGCGACGTCATTGCCATCACCGCCAAAGGCAAGCAGGTGAAATGCCGGTCTTACGGGCAGAAACAGTATATTCAGGCAATGAAGGACAATACGGTGGTGTTTTGCATCGGGCCGGCCGGGACGGGAAAGACCTACCTTGCGATGGCGATGGCGGTTGTGGCGCTTAAAAACAAGCGCGTGTCGCGTATCGTACTGACGCGCCCGGCTGTGGAAGCGGGGGAAAACCTGGGTTTTTTGCCGGGCGACCTGCAAAACAAAGTAGACCCTTACCTGCGCCCGCTTTACGACGCGCTGTATGACTTTATGGGGGCGGACGCCTACGCGCGGCTTTCCGAAAAAAATGTGATCGAGGTTGCGCCGCTCGCCTACATGCGCGGCAGGACGCTTTCGGACGCGTATTTGATACTGGATGAAGCGCAAAACTGCACGAATGAGCAGATGAAAATGTTCCTGACGCGGTTTGGGGAAGGGGCGAAGGTCGTGGTGACGGGCGATATCACGCAGATCGACCTGCCAAAGGAACGGGCGTCCGGGCTGAAGCGGGCGGTGGACATCTTAAAAGGCGTGGAGGATATCGGCATTGTGCACCTTTCGCACAAGGATGTGGTGCGGCACAAGCTGGTGCAGGATATTGTGAAGGCGTATGACCGGGCGGAGAAAAAGCGTTAGCGTTTTTGTGCCTACGGCACGTAATATGCCTCCAGCGGTTGAGGTAACCTCTGATTAAGGCGGGCAAGAGCGGTGTAGGGCGCGGCTTCCAGACGCGCCGCGTTTGGCATTTATTCTAAGCACGGCGCGTCAAGGATGCCGCGCCCTACACCATCCGTTCATGCTCTTGCCTTTAACGGCGCGGATCGTGTTTATACTGTGCGGACACGTCATTGCGGGCTTGACCCGCAATCCATGTTTAAATCCAGCCAGTTTAAAAGATTGCGGGGCAAGCCCCTAAGAACCCTAACGCAGCGCCAAACCTTTAGAGGAATGCCCTGATAAGGGAGTTTTTAGAACCGCA
>DOMW01000119.1:2799-3007 GCA_003510345.1 Clostridiales bacterium
AAAGAGGAATACCCAAAAGCAAAAAGCAAGATATTTGCACCATAAACCACCCCCGCACGCTATTTTAAAAACAACAAAACCCGCGCTCATGTTTATCGTTAATTTTCGCGATAAAAAGTATATGGTAAAAAAGTGTGTAACGGTGTATAATGGGTGTATAATTAATATAGTGGACTAATTATGTAAACATAAATAATATAATAAAAAA
>DOMW01000119.1:3031-3500 GCA_003510345.1 Clostridiales bacterium
GGTTTTACGCTGATTGAGCTGATCATTGTCATCGCCATATTGGCGATCCTCGCGGCGATTCTTGTGCCCAGCATGATCGGGTATCAGCGAGAGGCGCGGACGGCCGTCGCGCAAGCAAACGCGAGGACGGTGTATTCCGCAGCGGCAGCAGCAGAGGCGTTTATGCAGACCAGAGGCGGAGCTGCTGCTGCTATAGCCCTAACGGAAATTTCAACCGCATACGTAGATCCACTTCCGGCTAGTCCATCATTTGCACAGTATGTTGCTAATCTGCTGGGGCAAAATTTCAATGGCTTCATAACAGTTACAGTGGACACAACGGATAACCACATCACAGGCACGACATGGCAAGAAACTGACACTAGTACCACCATTGGTACATACACGCCATAATATACAGTCAAACCGCACAAGAAAGCGTTCGTCGCTTTTCGCACAAACGGCGCGCCCCATAGCCAGAAAAACAAAA
>DOMW01000262.1 GCA_003510345.1 Clostridiales bacterium
ATGTTAAGTTAATTTGCTCTAAGCCGCCGCCCGCAAATGGTTCACAAAGACGCGCGACCTAAATTAATCAACAGTTACCTAAATGATTGCACAGGTTACTCATGACGCAAAACTGTCTATCCGCGTAAAATGGTTTCAATTGAAAATATTCCCTGTTATTCTTGAATCATGAAATTATCAAATAATAGTTTGGGAGGTTTTTTGCAATGGCAAATGAAACAAGCAATCAAACCGGCGGTGAACAGAGCCGGGCTTCGATGAACACGGCGGTAAGAAAAGTGGCGGGAAAGAGCAAGGCCGCTGGTATTATAGTCTCGATCTGTATGATCGTGCTGGGTGTGCTGTTTTTGGTGCGGCCGCTCATAACGGCTGCGATCGCAATGTATTTCGCGACGGTCGCGTTCGTAATTTACGGCGTCTACCAGATACTTGCGTACATACGCACGGAAGCAGGCGCAAGAAACGGCTGGACGCTGGCCAACGGCATCATTTTTACCATATTAGGCGTTTTGCTGCTTATGGGCGGCGTGTTCGAAATGGCGTTTATGTTTGTCTTCCTGCTGGCGTTTTTGGCAATCTCGAGCGGCGTCAACCATTTGGCGGCTTACAGCGTGATCAAAAAATCGGGCGAGCCGGGCGCGGGGTTGATTCTCGCGAGCGGCCTCATCAATTTACTGCTCGGCATTTTTATGTTGGTGATGCCCTATGCGGGGTTCCTTGCGACAGAGATGTTGGTGGGCATTTACATGGTCGTGGGCGGTTTTGCGCTGTTCGCCGAATCCGCTTCCGGGCATAGTGGCCGCAGGCCGGGCGCTGTTGCATAAAAAAACTATGGATCGATTGGGTATGCACGTCTGGTCGGGCATAAACGTTGCGTTGGGCGCGCTGTCATTTTTATTGCTATTTGGCGGCGCGTTCTTTTGGGTCGGCTTTATATGCGCGGTTTTGGCGCTTATTCTGGGGACTGTTGGAAAGAAAAGCCCGGTGAAGAGCAAACAGGTATGCGCCGTGTTGGGGATTGCGCTGGCGGTGGCGGGCGCGGCGGTATTCGTGTTTTCCATGTACGCGGCGGGCGTGCGGTATACGGAAATACTGTAACATAGCTAACGAAGGGGAGGAATATCCTTTGGGAAAACTGTTTAAGGCCGGCTTAAAGCCGTATATGAAGTGGGTTGCCCTGTTGGTGCTATTGCTGTTTGTGCAGGCGTTTTGCATGTTGTTCCTGCCCAATATGATGTCCATGATCATTGACAACGGCGTTGTGACGGGCGATATTGGGTACATTACATTCACCGGTATGCTGATGCTGCTTGTGGCCGTGGGGTCTTCGTGCGCGTCCATAGGCGTGGGCTACATCGCGGCAAAGGTGGGCGTGGGGTTTTGCTCAAAGACGCGCGAGCGACTGTTTAAGCATATCGATACATTCACACTTGCCGAGTTCGACAAAGTGGGCGCGGGGTCGCTCACCACGCGTTGTACAAACGACATACTGCAAATACAGAATTTTATGATACTGATGCTGCGGCTGGTAGTTTTGGCACCTATCATGTGCATTGGCGGCGTGGTGCTCTCCCTTCAGAAAAATCAGCAGCTTGCGGTGGTGGTCATTATCTGCATGCCGGTGATATTGGTGTTTTTGCTGCTGGTGCTGCGCTCCGCCTTTCCCGTCTTCCGCTCAATGCAGGAGAAGCTTGACAATGTGAACCGGATCATCCGGGAAAACATTACGGGTGTGCGCGTGGTGCGCGCGTTTACCGCAGAAGGCCGCGAACAGCAGCGGTTTGAGGAGGCGAATGCGGACATGACACAGGCGTCCATCCGTTCGCAGGTGAAGATATCCACGCTGATGCCCATGATGATGCTGATCGTAAACATCGGCACGGTGGCGGTCGTGTGGGTGGGCGGCACGCAGATCTCGCTCGGGAATATGCAGGTTGGCGATATGATGGCGATCATACAATACTTAACGCTGATCATGTACGCGCTTGTGATTACGGCGGCGGTGTTTGCCATGATGCCGCGCGCCAGCGTGTGCGCGGACCGTATCAACGAAGTGCTGGAAATCGAACCGGACATCGTAGCCGCGCAAAACCCGGCACAGCCCGAAACGCTTTCGGGCGCGGTGGAATTTAGGGATGTTTCGCTCGCGTACGGCGATGGGCAGCCTGCCATAAGCCACATTACTTTCACGGCAAACCCAGGAGAGACGACGGCGCTCATCGGCGCTACGGGCAGCGGCAAGTCGTCGGTAATCAGCCTGATACCGAGGCTGCGCGATGTGACGGAAGGCAGCGTGTCCGTGGATGGCGTGGATGTGCGCGATTACGATACGGACGCCCTCAGGAAGCGCATCGGGTATGTGCCGCAAAACTCCGGCCTGTTTTCGGGTACCATACGCACAAACATCGCGTTCGGGGATGAACAAATGCCTATGGAACGCGTGGAACGCGCGGCAAAAATCGCGCAGGCGGATATGTTTATACAGGAAAAAGAAAAAGGGTACGACGACCCCATCTCGCAGGGCGGCACAAACGTGTCCGGCGGGCAGCGGCA
>DOMW01000042.1:0-365 GCA_003510345.1 Clostridiales bacterium
ATACGCAAGTATTTAAGCGACATTCAGGAAATTCTCAATAATTACCAGCCCTAAAGGGGTTCGAATTTGACGTTTTTTTCGGGGTATAGAGAGAAGTGTTTTACGCTCTCGGAAAGGACGGTCAAATGAAACACAAAATCAGTATCCGCGTGGGGCGCTCCCTCGAAGCGCCGGAGATCATCAAGAGCGCCTCACGCACGATACGGAGCAAGCTGCTGAATCTCCTGTTCGGGGAAAAGGTCGGCGTGCTTGTCCTCACACCCGGTAAGACGGTAGAGACTGTGGAAATCCGCGAAATGCCGGAAGGGGGTGATAGCGATGCCGATCAAACCTGAGCATGAGCTTGTGCTGAACGAGCTTCGAAT
>DOMW01000042.1:422-728 GCA_003510345.1 Clostridiales bacterium
ACGCTGGCGGAGGTCAGGGCGGTGCTCACGGAAATATCCCGCAGCGGGAAAACCGATCAGGCAAAAGCGATTGTCAAAAAGCATGGCGCTGAAAAGATTACGGAACTTGATTCCGGCAAATATGCCGCAGTGCTTGCGGACGCGAGGGCGCTGAAAGATGGCTAGGCACGCCCTGTTATCGGCCTCCAGCGCAAAGCGTTGGATGAACTGCCCGCCCAGCGCCCGGTTAAGCGAGTTGATTCCCGACAGCGGCAGCGAATTTGCAGCCGAGGGCTCCGACGCCCACAGCCTGTGCGAGTACAAGCT
>DOMW01000042.1:829-3249 GCA_003510345.1 Clostridiales bacterium
GTTTTCATTGAGATGCGCGTGGATTATTCGCGCTGGGCTCCGGAGGGGTTTGGCACATCCGACGCCGTTATCGTGTCGGACGGCGTGCTTCATATTGTCGATTTCAAATACGGCGAGGGTGTGCCGGTGGATGCCGAAAACAACGAGCAATTGCGGCTGTACGCTCTCGGTGCGGCTGAGATGTTCGGTCACCTTTATGGCTTCACAGAGATCAGGATGTCTGTTTTCCAGCCCCGCCGCAACAACATCAGCACAGCCGCTATTACCGTGGATGCGCTGTTCCAGTGGGCAGAGGATGTCGTGCGGCCCGTCGCTGAGTTGGCCTATGCCGGCAGCGGCGTGTATGCAAGCGGCAATTGGTGCAGGTTCTGCCGCGCCAAAGCGACGTGCAGAGCCCGCGCCGAGGAAAACCTGAAGCTTGCCTCCGATGACTTTAGAGAACCTAATTTGCTTGAACCCGCCGAGATTGCACTCCTTCTCGGTAAGCTCGACGGGCTGAAGGCGTGGGCTGAGGATGTGCAAAAGCACGCGCTCACAGAGGCCTTGCGCGGAGTGGAGTTTAAAGGCTACAAGCTGGTGGCTGGCCGGTCTAACCGCCGATACACCAGTGAATTGGCTGTAGCCGACAGGGTGAAAAAAGCGGGGTACGACCCGTATGTAAGTACGTTAATCGGCCTGACAGCAATGACGGAAATGTTAGGTAAAAAGCGGTTCAATGAATTGCTGGGCGATTTGCTTGAGCGGCCCAGCGGTAAACCCGCGCTTGTGTCAGTGGAGGATAAACGCCANNGCAGTAACATCGGCTGCGGAAGATTTCGCGGATTAGCCCCGGCGATTGCGCGGCGCGGTTCGGCCGGGCATGGCGTGGTAAGTCACTGTATTGTTTGGCGCGGCGCGTTAACGCATGGCAAGGACTCACATATAGAATAAAGGAGCAATTCATAATGTCAATCACAGCTAACAAGGTAGAAAACCCCTGCAAAGTGGTCACAGGCGTGGTTCGTCTGTCATACGCAAATATTTGGCAGCCCAAAAGCATCAAGGACGGCACGCCGAAGTACAGCACCTCTGTGTTGATTCCCAAAAACGACGCGGTGACGGTTGGGAAAATCAAAGCTGCCGTTGAAGCCGCATACCGCGAGGGCGAAAACAAATTGCGCGGAAATGCGAAGAGCGTCCCTCCGTTGGCCGCAATCAAGACGCCCCTGCGTGACGGTGATTTGGAGCGGCCCGATGACGACGCTTACAAGGGTTGCTGGTTCCTGAACGCAAACTCAACCACCGCTCCGGGCGTGGTCAACCTCGCGAGGGAGCCAATCACTGATACTTCGAAGATTTACAGCGGCGTTTACGCAAGAGTATCTTTGGCATTTTTTGCATATTCGACAAACGGGAATCGCGGCGTCGCGGCGGGCCTTCAGCATATCCAGAAAGTGCGCGACGGGGAGCCGCTCGGCGGCAAGAGCCGCGCCGAGGACGATTTTGACGATGAGTTCGCGACGGAAATTGACGACGACTTCTTGGCGTAACCGAATAACGGGGAGGGGCGGCGATTCTGCCGCCCACAGCCCCTAATTGGAGGCTTGGAATGAAAACACTATCGTGTGATATAGAAACGTATAGCAGTGTCGACCTCACAAAATGCGGCGTGTATAAATACAGCGAATCGCCGGACTTTGAGATATTGTTGTTCGCGTACAGCGTAGACGGCGGCGACGTCCAGCTTGTCGACCTCGCGGCGGGCGAAACGCTGCCGCCGGATGTGTTTGACGCGCTCACAGACGATGCCGTGCTGAAATGGGCTTATAACGCGAATTTCGAGAGGGTGTGCCTTTCACGATATCTCAGAGCAGGATACCTTAATCCGACGGCGTGGCGCTGCTCGATGGTGTGGGCGGCGTACATGGGCCTGCCGCTATCGCTGGCTGGCGTCGGGGCCGTGCTGGGGCTGGAGAAGCAGAAGCTTGCCGGGGGAAAAGACCTGATACGGTATTTCTGTTCCCCGTGCAGGCCCACACAGGCCAACGGCCAGCGGATGCGGAACCTTCCCCACCATGCCCCGGAGAAGTGGGCGGCGTTCAGATTCTACAACCGCCGCGATGTTGAGGTTGAGATTTCCGTTCAGGCGAAGCTGGCGAAGTTCCCCGTGCCGGAAAGCTTGTGGGGCGAGTATTGCCAGGATCAGCATATTAACGACTTCGGCGTGCAGCTTGATATGACGCTGGTGCGCCAAGCTGTCGCCGCCGACAGCCAAGCGCGGGCAAAATTGGTGCGGCTCATGCGAGGGCTTACGGAGCTTGATAACCCCAACTCCACACAGCAGATGAAACAGTGGCTCGCCGATAACGGCTTGGAAACAGACACCCTCGGCAAAAAGGCCGTGGCGGAGTTGCTGAAGACCGCGCCGGAGCCGCTGGGAA
>DOMW01000276.1:0-1038 GCA_003510345.1 Clostridiales bacterium
CCAAAGCCGTGGATTCCACGCCCACATCGCACGGCCCACCGTCTATAATGAGCGGCACACGCCCCAGCATATCCTCGGCGGCGTGCTGCGCCGTGGTGGGGCTTACCCTGCCGGAACGGTTGGCGGAGGGGGCGGCAAGCGGCACGCCCGCACCCTTGATAATATCCAGCATGATGTCGTTTTGCGGCATACGCACCGCAGCGGTGGAAAGCCCCGCGGATACAACGTCCGGCAAGGCCCCCCCCTTTCTCAGTACGAGTGAAAGCGGCCCCGGCCAGAATTTTTCCATCAGTATTTCGGCGGCTTCGGGAATATCCGCGGCAACCTCATCCGCCATGGCGCGCTGTGCGATATGCACGATCAACGGGTTATCCTGCGGCCTGCCCTTGGCGGCGAATATCTTTTGCACGGCGGCGGCGTCAAGCGCGTTTGCCGCGAGGCCGTACACTGTTTCCGTGGGCAGCACAACGATATCGCCGCGAAGAATTGCCCGCACGGCTTCCGCTACCGCCGCCTGCCGGTCACGGTACGCGAAAATGATTTTTGTGTTCATAGGGTGCGCCATAGCGTCTACGACTGCTCCGTCAGTTTCTTTTGCCGTTCGTCCAGCGTGAGCGCGTCTATAACCTCGTCCATATCGCCGTCCAAAAAGGCGTCCAGCTTATACAGCGTAAGGCTGATGCGGTGGTCGGTCACGCGCCCCTGCGGGAAGTTATACGTGCGGATCCGCTCGCTTCTGTCGCCCGAGCCGACCTTCTTTTTGCGGTCTTCGGAAAGCTCGCTCTCCGCCGCCCCCTTGTACAGGTCGTAAAGCCGGGAAGCCAGCACTTTCATGGCTTTTGCTTTGTTTTTGATCTGCGATTTTTCATCCTGGCAGGAAACGACCAGCCCCGTGGGAAGATGGGTGATCCGAACGGCGCTGTCCGTCGTGTTCACGCTCTGCCCGCCGTGCCCGGAAGACCGGTACACATCGACGCGCAGGTCGTTTTGGCTGATGTTTACCTCCACCTCTTCCGCCTCGGGCAGCACGGCGACCGT
>DOMW01000276.1:1063-1408 GCA_003510345.1 Clostridiales bacterium
GTGCACGCCGCTCTCATATTTCAGCCGGGAATAAGCGCCCCGGCCCGAAATAAGCAGCACGATCTCCTTTACGCCGCCCAACTCCGTTACGTTGGAAGAGAGCGTTTCCACAGAAAAGCCGTGCCGTTCGGCATAGCGCTGGTACATGCGCAGTAGGTCGCCGCCAAAAAGCGCGGCTTCGTCGCCGCCCGTGCCCGCGCGGATCTCCAGCACCACGTTTTTGTCGTCGTTTTTATCTTTTGGAATGAGCAGCGCCTTTAGTTCTTCTTCCATCTCAAGCCGCTGCGGCTCCAGTTCGGCAAGCTCTTCGCGCGCCATTTGCAGCAGCTCGGCGTCCTCTTCCGA
>DOMW01000276.1:1421-4794 GCA_003510345.1 Clostridiales bacterium
GTCATAGGCGGCCACAATATCCGAAAGGGCGGCCTGTTCCTGCGCCAGCGCGCGGAATTTTTCCTGATTGCTTATTACTTCGGGTTTTGACAGTTCTTCCGAAAGCCCGTCGTACTTGTCTTTGATCGCCTTTAGTTTATCCAGCATCGTTATTCTTCTCGCTATCTTCTCTCTGCCGCCGCGCCTTTATGGGCGGACGGCGCTCAAAAACCGGGGCCTGCCCGCTACGTCATTGCCGCATTCTATTGAAACAAACCCGGTATTTTTAAGCAGCTCTTGCACGCGTTCCGCCTGCGTGTCGCCTATTTCCAGCACAAGCGCACCGCCGGGGCGGATGTACGCGCCCGCTTCGCGCGCCAGGCGCTCGTAAAATTCGTACCCGCCCCGCTGCGCAAGGAGCGCGGCAGGCGGCTCAAAATCCCGCACTTGTCCATCCAGCCCCGCGTAGTCTTCGGGGCTGATATACGGCGGGTTGCACACGTTCAGGTCATAAATCCCTTCTACCGGCGTTAACAGATCGCCGCATGAAAAAATACAGCGGGCATACGTTTCTTCGGGCAAAAGCCGCCGCGCGTTTTCTTTCGCTATTTCAAGCGCGGCGGGGCTTATATCGCTGAAGCACACGGTTTTGACGCAGCTTTCCAGCAACAGGGCGATACCCAGCGCGCCGCTGCCGCAGCAAAGGTCAAGCGCCGTTTCATACCCGTTTTTCTCCGCCAGCCGGATAGCCGCTTGCGCAACGCATTCACTGTCGTACCGGGGGATGAGCACGTCGCTTGTGACTGTGAACTCATACCCGTAAAACGGTTTGCTGCCTACCGCGTAAGCGAGGGGCATACCCGTTTTGCGCTTTTGTATTATACGCCCGATCTCCTCTTCCTTTACGCACGGGCGGTTCCTATGGAGGGGCAGGCTGCCCGGCGCAATACCCTGCGTCACATGCAGGATACGCAGTGCCTCGGCCTCCGCTTCGCCGGAAAAGGCGAGTGCTTCCCTAAGCCGCCGGTACGCCTCGCCGACCGTTTCCATCAGGCTTCTTTTGGCGCTGCCTGCACGTCCCCGGGCGGTATTTCTTCTTTCGCCTCGCGGGAATATTCCGTAATCAGCGCATCGATCTCCTCTTTGGATTTTTCATCCAGCGCGATCTCAAAGGAAACGAGCGCCACCTCCACCATGCCCTCATCCGGCTCGCGGGTGGAAAGGCGCTGCAGCGCCATACCGGGCGCGCGCAGAATATCCACGAATTTATTGTTGGCGTTTCCGAGCAGCTTCAAGAATTCATACGAAACGCCCGCCACAATGGGCAGCAGGGCGAGGCGCGTAAGTATGCGGATATACCACACATCGCTCCAGCCGAGCACCGAAAAGATCAGTATGGATATGACCATAACGATCAAAAGGAAGCTGGTGCCGCACCGCGGGTGAAAGCGCGAACACGCCATCGCGTGCTCCACGGTGAGCGGCTGGCCGTGCTCAAAGCAGTTTATCACCTTGTGCTCGGCGCCGTGGTAGCCAAACAGCCGCTTTACGTCTTTCATGGACGTAATGGCGAACATATACACGAGAAAAATGACGACGCGCACCAGCCCGTCAATCAGGTTTTTGGCAATGGACATAGCCGGGGAAAGCGCCGCGCCCTCCGCCACATCACCAAAAAGAAGCGGCGTGACCCAGCCCGTGATCAGGTTGGGCAGTATAAAAAACATGCCCACGGCAAGCGCCACCGCGATGATGACCGCGAAAAAAATGGCGACGTCCAGCGGTTTTTTACCCGTCTTCTCGGCAATGAATTTTTCCGCCTTCGAGATATCTTCCTCTTCGTCCAGCTCCGGGTCATACAGCTTGGCGGCATCGGTGATGGTCTTTACGCCCAGCACCAGCATTTCAATGAAATTGACCACGCCGCGGATGATGGGCACGCCCAATATCTTATATTTTTTTTGCAGTTGGCTCGTTTCCTGCTTTTGGGTGACGATATTGCCCGGTTCCTGCCGCACGGCGATGGCCGTGACCTTCGGGGAACGCATCATCACGCCCTCAAGCACACCCTGACCGCCAATATTTGTCTTTTTCATATAGCTTCCCTCTCAAATAGGAACAGGCCGCAACAAAAGCGCGCGGCCCGCAAAAAAACACTGGATAGCGGCAAATTATTTGATGCCGTATCTCTTTTTAAACCTGTCCACACGGCCGCCCGTATCCACAAGTTTTTGCCTGCCCGTAAAGAACGGATGGCACTTCGAGCAGATATCCACTTTCATTTCCTGTTTTACGGAACCGGTTGTGAATGTTTCGCCGCAAGCGCAGCGCACTGTGCATTCGCTGTATTTTGGATGGATTCCTTCTTTCATTCCTTCTCACCTCATTTTCTTCGCGGGACGATTTCCGACCGTCTACGTTTTTTATAAACATAAGAGTTGCCGCGCGCAAGCAAACAACTCTCTAATAAGCCGCATTGGATATTATAGCATAATAATGCGAAATTGCAACATTTTTCTGGCGGAATTCACGCCGCGTTCACATTGGGGCATGGCTCATGCGCATGGAGCTTCTCTGTTTTAATTACAGCGGTGTGTCATTTGATACACGCCTGCCCCGCCGGGCGTCTCTCCGTTTCCTCTATTTTTCCCCGTTCGGCGCACGGGTGGGCGGTGAAGAATGGATTAGAAAAAACGTGCCTTTCTATTTGTGGATTTACGCTATCATCGGGCAGCGTTTTTTCTCATAGCGGAGTGCCTTTCCTGTTTTATCTATGCCGGAGCGCCTGATGAACCGCTTGCCCGCGTGACGAGCGGCCCGCCAACACCTTTCCCGCGCTGCGCGGGAAAGGATGACCCCATCAACATAAGAAGTCTGCATCGCCCGGCAACACCACACCTATGCCGTTCATACCACGAATAATAGAAGTAAAATGACCGCTCCCTCACATTGCGACACGGTTCTTCCCGGCGATCTTTCCCGCGTACAGCCGCTTGTCGCTTTCCTTAATACTGTGTTCTATATGCGCGACGTCGAGCGGGGCCAGGCCGATCGTGACGGTCAGGTGGATTAGGTTCCCGTCCGCGAGCAGGGTGGCGTGTTCCAGCTTTGCGCGCACTTTTTCCAATATCGCGCGCCCTCTTTCCACAGTCACATCCATCATGAAAATCAAGAACTCTTCGCCGCCCCAGCGGAAAACCGTGTCCGTTTTCCTAAGGCTGGCCCGCAGCAGGTCGGCAATGGCGCACAGGGCGTGGTCGCCCGCCCTATGGCCGTAGGTGTCGTTGACGCCCTTAAAATCATCGATATCCAGCATGGCGACGCAGCAATTCAGCTCAAAGGCGTTGTGCTTCAGTTTTTCAAAGAACGATACGGCAAAGCGGCGGTTGTAAAG
>DOMW01000276.1:4806-7265 GCA_003510345.1 Clostridiales bacterium
GTGTTGTATTGGCTGATCAGCCGGGTGATGCCGTTTGTTATGGCGATATCGGCAATAATGCCGACGATGCCCATGTTGATATTGAACATGGTATAAAGGAGCTTGAAGTCGGAAATATCGATGACCGGGGGCGTGTTTAGGCCCATCGCTATGGAAAACACCAGCAAAAACCAAATCAGCGCGATCAACGGGACGCGCACCTTATACGACGCGTAAGGGATGAGCATCTGCAACAGCAGTATTATGATAAGATACAGGAAAACGAAAGAATCGACGCCCAGCAGCAGCATGGCCGTGGTGGAATAAGCGGCAATTTCCAGTGTAAAAAGGACACCGGCGGCGATAAAGCAGTTTTTGTGGATCAGCAAAAAGCAGACGGCGTAAACGCACAAGCTGGCGGTGTTGAGCAGCACGAAAATATGGATGCCGTGCAGCGCGAAAAAAACGAACTGGAACACATGGACGGCAGCCGCGAGGATGGTCGCGCTAAATTGGGCAAGATAAAGATACTTTTCTTGATCGGCCCGGAACACCTGCCTGGAAAACTGGGAATAAATGAAGTTTTTAAGTTTCTCCAGCATGACGCCCACCGTGGAAACGGTTTGATAGTATTATTATACCATAAAACGGAAGAAAACTCACATAATTATTTAAAAAAACGATTTTCGCTGTTTTATCCGGGCGCTACTGCGATTTTTCCGGGGAAGACTGGCTGGCGCGCATATTTTCGGCGGCCAGCTCTTCCTGCGCTCCGGTAGGCGCTTCCGGCTGCATCAGGCGTATGATCGCGGCGATATGTTCAAGGAACATGGCGATATGATCCATCACGCGCTTTTGGTGTTCCGGGGTGTCTGCCTGTTTTGTCAGTGTAAGCATTTCACCCGCTACGGCCTGGTACGCGTTTTGCGTGCGCGCCGTTTCCGTCCCCCGTTTTACGGAAGTAAGCCCGGCGCAGTAGGCACGGTCAAACGCGACGATCGTATGGGTGATATCCGAAAACACATCGTCGGGCGTATTCCCTGTTTTTGCGTAGTACACAAAGTTTTCGCAGAAGATATGGATCAGCTCCTTGCAGAAGTCCATTTTAAATTGAAAGGCTTTGGACAGCAAAAAAATATACAACGCGAAATATTTCGCGCGCACACGCTTGCGTTCCTGCTTATCGGGCAGGCGCTTCTCCATAAACATATTCATATATTTGCATAAGTCCGCGTTTGTTTTGATCCATAAATCGCCGTTACTCATAGACATCCTTTTCCCCGTGCAACCCTATTTTTTGTTGAAAGCAGCCTAAACGCCGCTTTCACTGCGCCGCCCTTCTTTTCCTGCGCGCAAGGAGCCGCTTTTCACCCTCGGCCCATTCGGCGCGCTCACTGTCCGTCTCCAGCACAAGCCCGGGTACTTGCCGGGGCTTGCCGTGCCCATCTACCGCGACCATCGTCACATACGCGCGGTTGACCAGCTTGCGCGTCCCTGTGAGCGCTTCCACATAGGTTTCCACCCGCACCTCCATCGAAGAACGCCCCACGCAGGCAAGAGCGCCGACCAACAGTATGGTATCGTTCTTATACGCGGGCGCATGAAAAACAAGGTCGTCCACGCAGGCGGTGGTGACGTCCAAGCCGGAATGCCTGCGCGCCACAACAGCCGCGACGATATCGATCCACTGCATCAACGCACCGCCAAAAAGCCTGCCGCTGCCGTTTATATCGCCCGGCATCAATATATGTACCTGTTCGGTACGCGATTCCTTTACTGTTTTGGATAGCTTATCCACTGCTTTTTACCTCTCCGATAAGAAAAGGGCCAGGCTGTTTTTCGCACAGAAAAACAACAAAGCCCCCCAACATTTCCCGTTTGCGCTAATAACGGCCGCCGCCCATGCCCGGGCGTCCGCCCCCGCCCGCGCCGGAATAGCCTTCTTTTTCCCAGATGCGGAACCATTCGTGCAGGCGCATCAAAAATTCCTCATTTGTCTGCGTGCGCACGATCATGCTGATAAGCTGCTCGGTGACCTCGGTCGTATTACCCGAAGAAAGCGCCTTTCTAAGCGCCCACGTACCCTCCAGCTCTTTTTGGGAGAGCAGCAAGTCTTCGCGCCGCGTGCCCGATTTGGCGAGATCGACGGCAGGGAAGATGCGCTTTTCCGAAAGCTTGCGGTCGAGGTGGATCTCCATATTGCCCGTGCCCTTGAATTCCTCATAGATGATCTCATCCATGCGGGAACCTGTCTCCACCAGCGCGGTGGCGATGATCGTGAGCGAGCCGCCGCCTTCAATGTTGCGTGCCGCGCCAAAGAACCGTTTGGGCTTGTACAGCGACGCCGGGTCAAGGCCGCCTGAAAGCGTGCGCCCGGAGGGCGGCACGATCAGGTTATAGGCGCGCCCCAGGCGGGTCAGGCTGTCCAGCAGGATCACAACGTCCCTGCCGTGCTCCACCAGCCGCTTCGCGCGCTCGAT
>DOMW01000071.1 GCA_003510345.1 Clostridiales bacterium
GGTTCTGAACCGCCGGAGGCACTAAATCATCCCGCAGGGATACCTTGACCCAAAAGGAATACCCAAAAGCAAACACAAGATATTTGTACAATCCTTACCACCCGCCCGCGCGCCGAACGGGGAAAAGTAGAGGAAAAAGAAAGACGCCCGGCGCAAAGACGGTTACTTAAGCTGCTGCTGCCAAAGTTAATACAAAACCATGCACGAATGGGTCACGCTGCACGGCAAAATAAATAGTGCATTTGATTTGATTGTGTGATAAAATGAACAAAGTAAATTTTTGATATCGTGGGCATCCGGCGCAGCGTTGCTGTGTGGGCGCCCGCGCTTGCAGGGAGGACAATATTAGATGGAAGAAATGAAACAGAAGTACGACGAACTGGGCGCCTACATGGAAAAAATGCTGGAAAAGCCCGGCCCGCTGATGCCTGTGATGCAAAAAGCACAGGATATTTTTGGTTTTTTGTCGTTTGAGGTGCAGGAATTTATCGCGCAGAAAATGAATATCCCGATGGTGGATGTATATGGCGTCGCCACTTTTTATTCCCAGTTTGCCCTTGAGCCGAAGGGCAAGCATACGATTGGCGTGTGCATGGGTACGGCGTGCTACGTCAAAAATTCGGAGAGCGTCTTGAACACGATGGCGGACGATTTGCAGATCATGCCCGGCCTTACTACCGCCGACCGCCTGTTTACGCTGGAATCGACGCGCTGCATAGGCTGCTGCGGCCTTGCGCCGGCGATCATGATAGATGACCAGGTGTATGGCCGGCTGAAGCCGGACGACGTGCACGGCATTTTGCGGAAGTACCGCGACGAAACGCCCTCGTAAATCCTAAATAAGAAGGCATGAAAGAGATATCGCTCCACATCATGGATATCGTGCAGAATTCGATCAGCGCGCACGCTGCGTTGATCGAGGTGTCGGTGACGGTAGACCGGGGTGCGGATACGCTCACCGTCTCTATTAAAGACGACGGGAGCGGCATGAGTAAGGAAATGCTTGCGAACGTGGCCGATCCGTTTGTAACGACGCGCACGACGCGCAGGGTTGGGCTGGGAATATCCCTGTTAGCCGCCGGGACCGAGGCTACCGGCGGTCATTTTCATATTGATTCGGAACTGGGGGCGGGCACGCGCGTCATCGCGGTGTATGGCTTAAGCAGCATAGACCGGCCGCCCATCGGCGATTTCGCGGGCACGATGCACACGCTGATCGTTTCAAACCCCGCGATCGATTTTACGGTGGAGTTCGGCGTGGACGGGCGGGGGGAAACGCTGGATACGCGGCAGGTGCGGCAGGTGCTGGGCGAGAACGTGCCGCTTGATACGCCCGAGGTATCGCTCTGGCTGAAAGAAGGCCTTTCGGAATTGTTTCCGGCAAGCTATGCGGAATATTGATACACGGAGGAGAAAGACCGTATGCACATCGTACTGACAAACGACGACGGGATACACGCCTATGGGATTATGGCGCTGGCAAAGCGGCTGAAAAACGAACATACTGTGACGGTGGTCGCGCCGGACAGCGAGAGAAGCGCGTGCAGCCATTCCATCACACTGGGCAAGCCGCTCAGCGTGAGAAACGTACATAGAGACGAATACGACGGTATTTGCGCGTACAGCGTGAACGGCACGCCGGCCGACTGCGTGAAGCTTGCCACAAGCGCGCTTATAGAAAAGAAGATCGACCTGATTTTATCGGGCGTGAATTTGGGTTCTAACTTAGGGACGGATATCGCGTATTCGGGCACGGTGAACGCGGCTCTCGAGGGAACGATATGCGGTGTGCCGTCCATTGCGCTCTCCCAGCGGATAGACGGGCCGGGCGTGGCGGAAGCTGAGCTGCGGCGGCTTTTTGACCAGTCGGCGGATATAACCGCAGCGTTGATCGGGCAGATCGATATGCGGCAGCTCAAAGATTGCATCTACAACATTAATTTCCCTGCGGTGGAAAGAAGCGGGATACGCGGCATAAAATTGTGCTCGCAGGGGATCAGCGCATACGATTCCGTTTTCCAGAAGCAGGACGACCCGTTTGGCAGGGAGTTTTACTGGATATGCGCCGTGCCGAACGACGTCGGCTACAACGAGGAACATGAGACGGATGTTTACTGGGCGCATAAAGGGTATATCACCATAACGCCCCTCGCGTGGAACGACACGTACCACGCCGCCTTTCCAGACGAAAAATGCAAGAGTGAGGATGTGAAATTGCGTTTTTAAGCCGACTATGGTAAGATTGCTAATGAGAGCATAGCGGATGTGAAAAGAAGAGGCAGGGTATAATCATGTGGAAGGGCAATCTTTTAGACAGGCTCAGCCTGGAATATGACGATTTTTCCAAAGGGCAGAAAAAAATTGCGGATTATATTATGCGGCAGTACGACAAAGCCGCGTTTATGACGGCCGGCGCGATGAGCGAAAAAGTGGGTGTGAGCGAGTCGACCATCGTGCGGTTTGCCTATACCATGGGGTATGACGGATACCCAAAAATGCAAAAAGATTTACAGGAAGTGATCCAGAACAAACTGACGACCATACAGCGGCTGAACCTGATGGAAGGGCTTAGTATGGAGGAGATCATCACAGCTTCGTTTAAAACGGATATCGGCAACCTGCGCGTTACCCGGGAAAAAAACGCGCCCCAAACACTGGCGCGTGTGGTGGATATTTTGATGGAAGCGCGCAGGGTCTACATTCTGGGCGCGCGTTCAAGCGGCCCGCTTGCGGAGTTTTTGGCCTATTATATGGGGTATATGATGGATAATGTCCACCTCATACGTTTTTCGAGCGACGTCTTTTCCCAGATCGTACATGCGGATGAACGGGACGCGGTTATCGCCATCAGCTTTCCGCGCTATTCCATGCGCACGGCGGAGGTTATGAGTGCGCTTAAGATGAAAAAATGCAATATCATCGCGATCACCGACCGGGAGCACGCCCCGCCTGCCGAGCTTGCAAGCCATGTGCTTTTGGCGAAAAGTTATATGAATTCCTTTGTGGATTCCTTTGTAGCGCCGCTTTCCATCATTAATGTGCTGATCGTGCTGCTGGGGCTTAGAAAGAAAGATGTGCTGACGGAAAATTTCAATACGCTGGAAGAATTCTGGAAACAGAATGAAGTGTACGCGAGAAATAACAAGGCCGGTGCAAAAGAAGCGGATGAAGAATAGGGTTTGTGTGGTCGGCGGCGGGCCGGCGGGTATGATGGCGGTGTTTTGCGCGGCGCGGCGCGGGC
>DOMW01000151.1:0-8314 GCA_003510345.1 Clostridiales bacterium
ACACCGCGCGGCGGGCGGCCGCGTTTCCCATCCGGGTAATACGGCTCCACTACCGCTGTCCATTCGTCCCACGGTATTACTTCTTCCATGATTTCCAGAAACTCGTCTCGCTTGGTTGTCCGCTTTCGGTTCGCGTATTCCACATCCACAAAGCTCTGNNTGGCTTTTTTTCTATTATACCAGCTTTTCGGAGCCGATTAAATCAGTGTTTACCTAGATTCCTTGACGCACCCCCGCAGTTGGCATACAATGAAAACGGATTGGGCGAACCGGACGCCGCGCCTTTGAAGGAGGAAACAAAAAGCCATGTTTGAACATTTACTGGACGTTCTGAACTGCGAATGCGGCAGGGAGCATCATTTGGTCACCCGCGATTACATCGTGGAAAAAGATGCGCTGCTAAAGCTTCCCGTGCTGCTTGAGAAACTTGCGCTTTCAAAAGCGCCGCTCGCCGTATACGACGAAAACACATACAAAGCCGCGCACGAAAAACTTGCGGGCGTCCTGCCGGATATCGATACCCTCATTTTGCAGGGCAAGGAAATACTGCCGGATGAAAAACAGGTGGAAGCAATTTCGCAGGCCGCGGCAAGCCACCAGGTCATGCTGGCGGTCGGCTCGGGCGTCATAAACGATACGGTGCGCTATGTCGGGTACAAACAGGGCATTCCCGTCGTTTCCGTCCCGACAGCCGCAAGTGTGGACGGGTTCGTTTCAAATTCTTCCGCCATGACATTCAAAGGCGCTAAAAAAACACTGCAAACGGTCGCCCCAAAAGCGGTCGTCGCCGACCTTGAAATCATAGCCTCCGCGCCGCAAAAGATGACCGCTTCCGGCGTGGGCGATATGCTCAGCAAATACATCAGTATTGCCGACTGGCATGTAGGCCATCTGATCTCCGGCGAATACTACTGCCCTTTTGTGGCAAACCTTGAATTAGCCGCCGTAGACCTCATATTGCGGCAGATCGATGGCATAGCAAGTCGCGATCTTGCGAGCATCGGCAGTCTGGTGGAAGGCCTGCTGCTATCCGGCATCGCCATGCAGATGGTGGAGATCACGCGGCCGGGTTCCAGCTTCGAACATCATTTTTCCCACTTTCTTGAAATCGTGCCGCTTGGCGGCAATATTGACCACCACGCACTGCACGGCGAGAAAGTGGGCATTGCCTCTATCATCGCGGCGAAGTATTACCCCGTTTTCGCAAAACAACTGGAACGCATCGTTACCGAAAACCGCGCCAACCGGTTTGCTATTGAACGGGTAAAAGACTATTACGCCCCGTATCCGCAAGGGGTTTTAGACCTTGTGCTGGACGAAAACGTTCCCACCGTCTCCGCGCTCTTAAAGCCCGCCCTGCTCAAGCAAAACTTTAAACGCGTTACGGAGATCGCAAACGGACTGCCCCATCCGGACGCGCTTATCAAGGCGCTCAAGACCGTGCGGGGTTACACGGATTACCGGGAAATCGGCATAGAACCCGAACAATTCCGGCATATCATGAAGATTTGCTGTTACATCCGCAATCGTTTCACCATGCTGCGACTGGTATGCGATTACGAGTTGTTTGATTTTGAGACGATGGACGATTGATATAAAAAAGCCCCCATCCTTTTCCGAATGAAAGCTTTTCGTTGTGCGCCACACTAGAACGTCGATTTAATCACGATCGCCTTAGCGGCCATCGGCGGGGGCGGTTTCCCCCTCTTCCCCGAACATACCTGTATCCACATCCTCGGGGGTCGTCACCACAACGTCTTCGTCGCCGCCTATTACGATAACGTTGCCGTCCTCAGTTTGCGTCACGTCCCCGGCAGTCACATCCATGCCAGACTCTGGAACATTTACGATCACCGTATACGCTTGCACCTGCGGCGGCATGGAGCGCGTCATCGCGGCGCTTACATACGCGACCACAAAGCTGCCTTCTTCCACATCTTCCAGCGCTGCCGACGCGCCCGTCTGCGCGTCGATCAACACGGTGTTTTCGTCTATGAGCGCAACCACTTCCTCTTCTTCGCCGAGCTGGGAACCAATCTCGTTTGAAATGGTCATTTGCGCGGCTTCCACGTTGATCCCGGTAACCGGGCCAATCACTGTCATTGTTTCCAGCTCGTCACCTTCGACATCTTCCATCTCTTCCGGTTCCGTGTTTGCCGCCTCGCCCGCCTGCGGCGTTTCGGCAGGCGCCGCCTGCTCCTCGGGAGAGGTTTCCGGGGTTGCCTCCGGCTGTTGTTCCGCAGCTTGCTGCGTCGTCTGCGGCTGCTCCGCCGCAGGTTGTGTGTTGGGCGAGCAAGCCGCCAACGCGAACACTGCGGTAAAAACGAGCGCGAGCATCGCGAACAATAAAACTCTTTTCATACAAGTCCTCCATCCGTACTAACGTACGTGTTGCTGTTTTACAGATAAATCTGTCGCCAGTTTTTATCCATGCGTAAGACGCGGCCCGGTTCGCTGCCGTTCCCTAAAAAGAGTGAACTATTTGTTAATGTTTTTTGGCTTGGCTGTATTACAACTGTATATTCTTCTTTTTCCCCGTAAACCGAGCGTTGCCCGCGCCGCTGCGTTTTGCCAGGTACATCGTCGCGTCTGCGGCGTGAAGTAGCTCTTCCGCGTTTTTACCGTCTTTAGGGTACTGCGCGATGCCAATGCTCGTATTGCAATACACCGTGCCCTCCGTAAGCTTCCACGGCTTTTTGAACCGCTTCAGTATCTTGCGCGCCACATCCTCCGCAATCGATTTTTTATCGCCGCTCAGTAAAATTACAAACTCGTCCCCGCCATTGCGGTAGCTGTTTCCTTTTGTCTCCGCGCCATGCAAAAAATATTTGCCGAGCTGCTGCAACATTTCGTCGCCCGCCTTGTGCCCCAGGCTATCGTTCACCAGCTTGAATCCATCCAGATCGAGGAACAACACAAAACCGCCGCCTGTTTTATTACGGCTGATCCTTTCGTCGCAATCGGCAACCAGCTTCCTGCGGTTCGGGAGCTCTGTCAGCGCGTCGTAGTTCGCCATATGGCTGATGATTTGCTCGTTGCGCTTGTTTTCTGTAATATCCACACTGGACACCACATGCGCGAGGCGCCCGTCTACCCAGTGAAACGCCGCGGAAAAAACACGGAACCACGCGCCGTCAAACGGCCTTTGGTAATCCCACGAATACACCTTTGTAGGGTTCCCATTATCATCGATTAATTTCTTTTGGGGGCAGAAGTCACATTCTTCCGTCTTGTCGTCATACAGCGCTTCAAAGCATTTTTTTCCCGCAAAATACCTCATTCCCCCATAGGGCGCCGCCATCGATTTGTTCGCGTACAGCATATCGTGCGTTTCAAAATCATTCACATAAATATCGATCCCGGTATGATCGAGTATGCTTTCCAGCGAAACACGCGCATAGTCTATCTTTTTATGTAATATTCGGGGGGCGATGTATTTCGCCAGCAGGCGGCATGCCGTTCCTAAAGCATCCGGCTCAATAACCTTGCTTTTTGCGCCCGCCAGACCAATATAGCCAAGCAATTCCTCCCTATCGCCCATGATGGGCACGAGAAACAAAATATTTGTTTTAAAAATGCCCTGTAATGCCGTCTTTATCGCGTTTTGCTTTTTATTGCCGTCCACATAAAGCTCCCGGCAATGAATCAGCTCTGCCCTTTGCCCGGGCGTAAGGGAATCCAGCGTAAAAGCTTTCGGCGTGCGGTTTTCCCTGTTTCCAAAGTATTCAAACAGATGAAAGACACGAACCTGGTCCCTTTCATACACAAATCCGCACGCAAACCCGCTTTCTTTGCAAAGCATTTCCAATATCGTTTCTATCCGCTCGCCCGAAATCACGTTCGTATCCGTTAAATCCAATAGTTGTAAAACCATATCCGATGACCATTGTGAACCCATTTTGTTCTCCTGTGTTATCTTGCAGCACCCGGCGATCCACGCCGGTTATTTACCTGTAAAGCCGAGTATCCCCGGCCGCTATATTCTTGAAATTATAATCATTATAATATATAACATATCCGGACTGTCAAAAAACGCAATGAAGCAGCAGCTATCTGCGTGCGCACAAATAACCAATAAATTCGAATATTTTATTGAAATTGCATTATAATATTCGGATTACCAAAAAAAATCCTTGTCCGCCCCTTTCATGTTTGTTATGATAATCCCCGGGTAAAAAATGTAAGCGAGGTGCAGAATTATGTCAAAGTATACCGGTACAGTCTCACGTGGAATCCGCACTCCCATTATTCGCCAGGGTGACGACCTTCCTTCCATTGTGGCAACCAGCGTCCTTAAAGCGGCGGCGGAAGATGGTTTTTCTCTGCGCGATAAAGACGTTGTAGCTGTTACAGAAGCGGTCGTGGCAAGGGCGCAGGGCAATTACGCTTCCATCGACCATATCGCTGCCGACGTAGCCGCAAAATTCGGCGGGGATACGCTGGGCGTTATCTTCCCTATTCTGAGCCGTAACCGGTTTTCCGTCTGCCTGCGCGGCATCGCGCGCGGCGCGAAGAAGATACTGCTCATGCTCAGTTACCCTTCCGATGAGGTTGGAAACCATTTGATCTCGCTGGATCAGGCGGAAGAAGCCGGTATCAACCCATGGCGGGATGTGCTCACACTTGAAAAATACCGCGCGCTTTTCGGCGTAAACCTCCATCCGTTCACCGGCATGGACTATGTTGCCTATTACAGCGACTTAATCAAGCAGGAAGGCGCCGAGGTGGAGATCATTTTTGCGAACGAAGCGCCCGCCATACTTCCCTATACAAAAAATGTGCTGTGCTGCGACATCCACACGCGCGAACGTTCCGTGCGCAAGCTCAAGGCCGCCGGCGCACAAACAGTATACTGCCTGGGCGATATCCTCTCCACGCCGGTAGACGGCAGCGGTTACAATCCGTCTTACGGCCTTTTGGGATCCAATAAATCGACCGAAGACACCGTAAAGCTCTTTCCGCGGGATACCGGACAGTTTGTGAGCAGCGTACAAAAACTGCTGCGTGAACAAACAGGAAAAAATATCGAAGTCATGGTGTATGGGGACGGCGCGTTCAAAGATCCCGTAGGTAAAATCTGGGAGCTTGCCGACCCGGTCGTCTCACCTGCTTATACGGAAGGCCTGTGCGGCACGCCGAACGAGCTGAAACTCAAGTACCTTGCGGATAACCAATTTGCCGGCCTTTCGGGTGAAGCGCTTACCGCAGCCGTCACCGGCTACATAAGAGAGAAAAACACCGACCTGAAAGGTTCTATGGAATCGCAGGGCACCACCCCCCGGCAGCTCACAGACCTCATAGGTTCGTTGTGCGACCTTACGTCGGGCAGCGGCGATAAAGGCACGCCAGTTGTATTGGTGCAGGGGTATTTTGATACTTACGCGGATTAGGGGCTGGGTATGTAAACGCTGATTAAAACAGATTCGTACACTCAGTCCCCAGGCAAGCGGAACTAAATACGAACCCGTATTTTGCGGTACAAATATCTTGCGTTTGCTTTTGGGTATTCCTAATGGGAATGTGAAACGACCACGCCCTGATGGGTTATGCAGGGAGTACAGCATTCGCTGAACGCGAGATGAGCAAGCCGCTGTTCCATGCGGCGCAGTGAACCCGCAGTGAAGCGGGAACAAGGTGCTTGCGGCGCATTATATACCTCCGGCGGTTCAGAACCTACGCTTCTAAAACTCCCTAAAAGACAAAGGGCAAAGGCGCGAGCAAACGTGAAATAGTATGTTTTACAACTATATAGACTTACTTCATTTGTTCTGTATTCTGGTCTGCATGGCTGAACCGCAAGCTTTCCCGGATTACTAAGGTCACTGACCTTAGTCGGCTTTAAGGGNNTCAAGGGGGGCGAAGGGTGGAAATTCCGAATCCCCCTGCCCCCCTTGACGCCCAGCGGCAGCGTCATAACTACCCACGGTGGAAAATGTTGTTGCTTCAACAACAGCGCAGGGGCAGGTTCAAATCCCGCTTGCCCTAGGTAACCGAACTGTTTGCGCGTAACCCCCGGCATTTGGGGGTATAATAGAGCTATGGACATTTTATCATTGCTGCTGATGGGCGTCAGCCTTTCGATGGACGCACTAGCCGTGTCCATTTCCACGGGGATCTGTGTCCCCGACCTCACAAAACGCCATGCGTTCAAGATCGCGGCGTATTTTGGCGGGTTCCAGGCATTGATGCCCGCGCTCGGTTACCTTCTCGGCAGCGCGGTGAGCGGCTATATCCGCGCGTTTGATCACTGGGTCGCATTTTTTTTGCTTGCGTTCCTCGGGGTCAGAATGATCGTACAGGCAATGCGCGGCGGCAAGCAAGGCGGGGAAGAAAGCGCCGGGATGCTTTCCCATAAAAAACTGCTTACACTGGCGCTTGCCACCAGCATAGACGCGCTTGCGGTGGGCGTTTCGCTGGCGTTCCTTTCCGTGTCCATCGTCCTTGCCGCGGCGGTCATCGGCCTCACAACATTCTGCATCAGCTTTGCGGGCGCGGTGTTTGGCAAACGGCTGGGCGAAAAATTTAAAACGCGCGCGGAGATCATCGGCGGCGCGGTGCTGATCGCCATTGGGGCGCGTATCTTGATCGAGCATCTTTTCTTTGCCGGGTGAACATGGAACGAGACAGGTTCTTGTGCTATAATTGAAATAAGTATGCGAGCAAACGGAGGAAACGGGAATGGTAGACGAACGAGTCAAAAAACTGTGTAATACATTGGTGCATTATTCATGCAAAGTGAAAAAGGGCGACAATGTGCTGATCGACGTGACCGGGTGCGACGACGCCCTCACGCGGCAGATTATAAAAGAAGTGTATGCGGCGGGCGGCAGCCCATATGTGACGACCCCGCACGCCGCCGTCACACGGGAATGGCTGATGCAGGCAAATAAAGAACAGATAGAGAACATCACAAAATGGGACAGTGCGCGCATGAAAGCCATGCAGGCGTATATCGCGTTTCGCGGGGGCGCGAACGCCACCGAGATGAGCGACGTCCCGGCGGATAAGATGGAACTTTACCAATCCATTTATTCCAAGGAAGTGCACCACAACCTGCGCGTGAAGAACACGAACTGGGTTGTGCTCCGCTACCCCACGCCTTCGATGGCGCAGCAGGCCGGCATGAGCACCGAAGCGTTTGAGGATTTCTATTTTGATGTGTGCAACCTTGATTACGCAAAAATGTCCAAAGAAATGGACGCGCTGCTTTCGTTTTTTGCCCGCACGGAAAAAGTGCGCATAACAGGGCCGGGCACGGATATCAGTTTTTCCATCAAGGGGATCGGCGCGAAAAAATGCGACGGGCATTTCAATGTGCCGGACGGCGAGGTATACACCGCGCCCGTGCGCGACAGCGTGAACGGCCGCATCACTTACAACACGCCGTCCATCAGCCGCGGGTTCAAATTTGAGAATGTCAGCCTGCTTTTTAAGGACGGCAAGATCATCGAAGCGACCGCAAACGATACAAAGCGCGTAAATGAAATATTTGATACGGACGAAGGCGCACGGTATGTGGGCGAGTTTTCCCTCGGCCTAAACCCGTTTATCACCCGTTCTATGGGCGATATTCTTTTTGATGAGAAGATTGCGGGCAGCCTGCACTTCACACCGGGCAGCGCGTATGACGACGCGTATAACGGCAACGAAAGCGCGGTGCACTGGGACCTTGTGTTGGTGCAGACAAAAGAGATGGGTGGCGGTGAAATTTATTTCGATGACGTACTCATTAGAAAAGACGGGATTTTTGTTGCGGATGCGCTAAAAGGTCTAAACCCGGATAACCTGAAGTAAGGCAGGCCGCGATGATAACTGTTTGGGGCAAGCTTTTAAAAGACGGCAAGATCGTGCGGTCGGACACCGTGACAAGCGAAAAACAGGATATGTCTGCGGCGTTGCTCGAGTGCCTGGAATATTTTGCCGCGAAGTTCGATATGGAAGCGCCCATGTGGCATTCCCAGCACACAAAACAGCTCGGGATATTCCACAAGGCGACGTTTCGGCCGGATGATTTTATCGATAAGGTTGATTTCGACCGGTTTGAGCTGCAACTTCTGGAGAACGAGAAGTGATACGAATCAAAAGCCGCTGGAATCCCCGAAGGTATCACCGCGTGCGGTCGCGCTTCATTCTCCTTAATAATCCTCGCTTTAGAGCAACTTGACGAACGGTGGCCGAGGTAGGTCTGAGGAAAATCTTTTCCAGACTAGGTGTGCAAACGCAGGCGTATCGGCACATACGGCAAGTTTGCGCAACGACGGCTGGAAATAATTTTGCCAAAGATAACCGGCTATCGTTTGTCAAGTTGCTCTAA
>DOMW01000151.1:8358-9119 GCA_003510345.1 Clostridiales bacterium
AGGAATACCCAAAAGCAAACAAAAGGTATTTGCACAATAACTGGTATTATACCACAGGTGTTGTGCCTTTATTGCTGGCACAAGCCGCCGGGGTTTCCGGCGGCTTGTGCTCCCACGCTATTTAAATATTACACCTTTTTTAAGTATAATATTTGAATACCCCTCATACTCGCTTGTCGCCACAACCGCAAAGCAACGCTTCGACCTCTCATAAAACGCAAAGCGTTCCATTTTGTCATAGTCCGTATGCGCTTTGGTAAAATCATGTTTTTTAATGATCTCATCATACACCGCCCACACGCGCGGCGACTCTCCCTCGGGCGCGTCCATCAAAATGACCGGCTGCTTTACATACACATCCAGCGGGAAAAATTGCAGTACCGCGGTAAGAAGGTCGGGGATTTTCAGACCGTCCGCGCGGACGACGCGCTGCCCCATCGTCTCGGACGGGAAATTGGCGTCCGCAAAACAGATCTCGTCCCCATGGCCCATATCCATGATCGTTTTCATCAGTGCGGGTGAAATGATATCGGGAATATTTCTCAGCATAGTATTTTTCTCCTTTTCTTTTTTGATGGAACCAGTATAAGTATAGCACGAATCCAAAATAAACGACAAATAATAAAACTGCACTGAGTGTGGACATTTTATGCGTGGACATAAATTATTATTATCGGCGGCGTAGCTATTGGTTCGCCGAGCGGTACAGACTTCTTATGCTGATGGGTTCAGCCTTTCCCGCGCTGCGCGCGGGAAAGGTG
>DOMW01000151.1:9224-11890 GCA_003510345.1 Clostridiales bacterium
GCCCGCCCACGCGCCGAACGGGAGAAAGTAGAGGAAAAAGAAAGGCGCCCGGCGCAAAGGCGTATAGCGCACTTAAACCGCCGCAGATATCGTGCCTTTATCGCCAGCCGTATCACAGAAAATAATACACAATATCCCACGCCGGCACAGAATAAAACCGCCGCAGATAGATTCTATAATCCGCGCGTATACTTTTCACCAGCTTGGACAGTGCAAAAAGGTCTTCGTTCCGGTGGTACGCGGACACGATGAGCCGGGGCCTGCCATTTTTTATTACACGCTCCATGCCCTGTAAAGCCTCGCGTTCATGCCCTTCCACATCCAGCTTTACCATGGTTGCATCCGGGGCGATACTGTCTATTCTGCAGGTACGCACAGGCGTTTGCGCGTCTTTGCGCAGCCGCGACTGCCGCCCAGCGCTTTGCGCGAAGCCCTGCGTTCCGTCCTCACTGTGCGCGGCAGCCTGCATACATGTGCAGTCATGCAGCCCTTCCGTGCTTTTCAACAGCTTTCTGTAGTTTTTTTTGTCCGGCTCAAGCGCGGTTATGCTTTGCCACCCGCCCGCCGCTTCGGAAAATTCCCGCACGGTATCGCCGTCATAAGCCCCCGCGTCCACATACGCCTCGTCTCCGCGAAGCTCCAGCCGCTCAAAGGAAAACAGGCCGCCCGCGCACACGCTTTCCATCAACCGGGAAAGCTTGCCGCTTACTTTATAGCGCAGCAGATTAAAAAATACATGCCGTGACCTCTCGTCGCAAAGCAGCGCAAACGTATCTTCAAAGTCCTCCCTGTGCGCGTCATAAAACTCCCGGGTAAACACATTCCCACCCGCTACCTCCGCATCCGGCACATAAAGCTCGCATTCCGCCGCGACCCTCTCTATATTTTGCACTACATCCGGCCGGTGCGTGCCAAATGCTACCAACACCACCATGTCGCCAAACCGGTCTTTCGCCTGCCGGTATGTGGTCACTTCATGCCCATGAAACACCTGCCCGCGCACAAACCCGTCACTCGCGAATACGCCGGCCAGCGGAATATCCCTTTTTTGCATGTGCGCAATCACCTTGTCCGCGCCGTTGCCCATGCCGTAGAGTACAACCGGTTTTTTACACTCCGCAAGCCGCTCCCACAGCGGTTTTTCCTCTATCCGCAATTTATCCATGCGGGTACCCGTCCATGAAATATTTCAAATACGTCGAAAATGCCGAAGGGATCGCGTATTCCGCAGTGATCTGCTCCCTGCTTGCCCATACGGCCCCATCCCACTGTTTTGCGGTTTCCACATGAATCAAATAGCCCCGCATCAGCCATTCCACATGGGTAAAGACATGCTTTGCCTGCCCCAGCTCCGTTACGCTTTGCGCGGCCATGCTCCGCTCTTTGAGCCACGCCCGCGCTTCCTCCTGCCCGCAATGCCCGCGTACCGACGGCAATTCCCACAGCCCTGCCAGCAAACCCTTTTGTTCCCGTTTGCTTAGCAACAGTCTCCTGCCGTCTGTAACCACAAACACCGTGCGTTTTTCCCCGCGCCTCTTTTGCTTGGGCTTTTTAACCGGCAACTCCCCCTGTATCCCATATTGACGCGCGGCGCACAGCCCGTTAAGCGGGCATTCCCCGCAGCGCGGGCTACTGCCCGGCAGGCACACCAGCGCCCCCAGTTCCATCATCGCCTGCGTGAAATCGCCCGCCCTGCCCTGCGGTATGATGCCCGCCAGCGCGCGTTCCGCCGCTTTTTTCACGCTCGCTTGCAATATATCGCTTGCATCCGCCCAAATCCGTGAGAGCACACGCAAAACATTGCCGTCCACCGCCGGGTGCGGCAGCCCAAACGCGATAGACGCAATCGCCCCCGCCGTATAGCCGCCTATCCCCGGCAGAGTACACAGTGCCTCATAGGACGCGGGCAGCGCGCCTCCATACTGTTCTTCCAGCACGATCGCGGCTTTTTGCAGGTTGTGCGCGCGGTTGTAATACCCCAGCCCTTCCCACAGCTTGAGCAATTGTTCTTCCGGCGCGTTCGCGAGGGCATGAATATCCGGTAATTCACGCAGAAACCGGTCGAAATAAGGTTTCACCGCTTCCACACGCGTCTGTTGCAGCATGATTTCGGAAACCCATACCCTGTAAGGAGCAGGGTCATCGCGCCAGGGCAGCTTTCGCGCGTGCTTGTCATACCATGCCAAAAGCGGCGTAACGATGTCTTTCAGTTGTATTTTCATAAGCTGATTTGTTTACTCATATCCAAATTTTACCCCAATCCCTTCTCTATGCTCCGCCTAGGCATACCCACCCAAAAACGAACCCATATTTTGTTGTGCAAATATCTTGTGCTTGCTTTTGGGTATTCCTCATGGGTCAAGGAGCCTGCGGCGCATTATAATGCCTCCGGCGGCTCAGAACCTACGGTTCTAAGGACTCCCCAAAGGCACGGATAGTGCTTATACTATGTGTCTACGTCATTGCGGGCTTGACCCGCAATCCTTACTTAAATCCAGCCAGCTTAAAAGATTGCGGGTCAAGCCCGCAATGACGGAATTGGAGATGGGAGCTGGTCTCCGCAATGGTGGAAATTCCGAATCCCCCTGCCCCGCTTGATGCCCAGCGGCAGCGTCATAACTATTCGCGGTGGAAGGTGTTTTCGTTTTATCAGCCGTGCAGGGGCG
>DOMW01000291.1:0-837 GCA_003510345.1 Clostridiales bacterium
CCTGAAGCGGTAAGGCGGTTCTGCCGTTCATCACGCCTTTGAGATATCGATTTGCGGCTTCATATAAAATGAGATCAGCACGATGCATTTCATAAAAAGCAGCGCGCTGCACCGTGTTTTGTATTTGCTGATATTGCTTATAAAGCGCCCGGCGCTCCAAATAAGTATCCGCTTGCCGGAGATGTTCGCCCAGCGCCCTGGCTCGTCGCTCGTTCTTTTTCAAAGCGGTTCTGGCATTGTCAAACTGCCCGTACATGGCTTTTACCTTTTCCTGTAATCCGGCTGTGTCCCGAATATCGTTAGCAATGAGGAAGTTCAGCATCTTCGCCGCCGATTTCAGATTCCAAATTTGCTGATAGTATCCACGGCGCTCCCGATTATCCAATACACCTCGAATCACATCTGCAAGAGTGGACGGCGACTTATTCGCCGCTTCACTTTTCAGCCATTTATCCAGCTTGGACAGGCGCGCCCTTAATTGCCGCAAAAGCTGATTAGTCAATTCAATATCTCTGTTGAGATTACCGCGATCAGTGCGGATGCCGCGCCGCTCCATTTGCGAAGCGGCAGCGCCCATGTGGACGGTGGGGATTTGCTGAATCCCCTGCCGCTCATAGCTGCGATGGTCTACGCGAATTTCATAGCCTTGACGCTCCAGATGTGCGTTTACAGCGTCAGCCCATGCTGCCCTCCAAGCCTCAGCCTTATTCTGATCGTTCCAATCGGTCGTTGGAATGGATTTGCATTTATATTGGCGCTTTTTAGGATCGTAGATTTTGCCGCCATCTTTTTCAAGAAGGTATTCTTTTTTCTGCTTGTCGCCCCACGCGCAGCCCT
>DOMW01000291.1:861-3946 GCA_003510345.1 Clostridiales bacterium
ATAGCGATATCGGCGCACATACCCGCAGACACAAAATTCTGTTGTACGTACTCACGGACGAGAGCGATGTGCTCCGCCCTCGATAATTCTACAGGCAAGGCTAATTCAATTTCCCGCGCCAACTGTGAATTTTTCGCCTTTTCGATTTTCTCTACGGCATTCCATAGAAAGGCTCTCTCAGTATACTCTGCGGGCGCGTTAGCGGGAAGCAAAATCTCTTTATACACAATACCGCGCTTACGTGTGTAATCGTGGACAACACCATCGCGCTCGTTGACGATCATCTCGCCCGCGCGATATGCCGCAGCCGCAACTGCGGATTTTCCTCTTCCTCGGCTGAATATTTTTATGCTGCAATGATAAATCGCCACGATACCGCTCCTTCCGCAATGTTCAAAAACAAAAAGGCGGCTGGCCGTATATCCGTAGAGCGGAATACGGTCTGCCGCCTGTGGTGCTGACATAAGAATACCTTGCTCGTCCCGTCGTTCCTTTTGTGCCGACAGGCGCAAAATGCCCCCGGCAGGGCGCACGATACCACTTTAGTGGTATATAAGTGCGCTGTTCAGAAAAGGGACGGGGGGTGTTAGCCAGCCTGCCCCGCTCCGTTTCCTGCGCTGCCGCGCTGGGCCGCTCCGCCGGTTTGCTTTACGTCGGCAGGCGCGGTGATGGCTGCGGAATCAGCTTGCTCCGCCGACGTCACGGATTTGGGCGCGGTCGTATCGCCGCTTTGCGCCTTTATATCCGAAAGGATTTTACGGGCATACGGTGTCTGGACGGTCTTGTCGAGAAACAGGCGGATTTGCTCCTTCGTAAGATCGTTGGTGCCGTCAATACGGCTTTCCAGTATCGCCCCATATTCAATGAGGCGGCGCGTTCTAGCCTTTCGCTCCTTCGCCTTATGCTGTTGAAGCATCTGCTGCATCTGCTTGTCGATTTGCTCCCTCAGCGCCCTCTTTTCCGCGAATCTTTCCTCGAATGATCTAGCCATAGTCAATTTCCTCCTGTACATTTTATTATTCCGATACAGAAAAACGGCCCGCGATTACTCGCGAGCCGTTTTTCTGTAAGTGGCTTTTCTATATGGCATCCGCTGAATGTTCCGCCGACGCCAGCGCCTTTGCCTTTTTTCGTTCTCGATAGCGCCGCGTGATTTCGCGCCGCTTCGCTTTGCGCTCCTCATCCTTTCTCTCGGATTCGATTTCCTCCGGCGCAAGAGGGATTTCTTCAACAGGCACGGTGAAATGACCGATGAAGTTGAGATGCACATCCACTTTACGAATGCGTTTACCTGTGGACTTATCCGTCTCATGAATGAGGACTCTCTCCACAAATTCATTGAGCATCGCCGTAGACAGTTCCTTAAAATCGGTATACCGCCTGGCCAATTCAATAAATTTGTCGGCCCTGACGCTGTCAGCTTCGTAAGAGAGAATCCGCTCCTTCAGTTCTGCGATTTGCTTCTCAAGGCCGTTCTGCTCATCGGCATACTCGGCAAACATTTTATCGAAATGACTATCGGGGATCCGGCCCGTGACGTTGGCCTCCAGCAGCTTTTTCACCACCAGCACCAGTTCGCCCTGACGCTTTTCGGCTTTTGCGATTTGCTTTCGGCAATCCTTGACGGTATTGGTCTGTTGAATCGCGTATGCCTCGCGCACCTTTTCGATAAACTCCGTTTCGTTTTCCCGTACAAACCCACTGACCATCCGAATGGAATCGAGGATGAGCTTCTCTATGATCGGCACACTGATAAAATGTTGTGTGCAGCCGCTTCGCGTTCCGCCGCCGACACGGTATTTCGAGCAAACATATTCGTTGTGTTCGCCATGACCCGGCGCGGATGTGCGGTACGTCATTTTTGCTCCGCATTGGGCGCAATAGAGCAGCCCTGTCAACCGGCACGGCGGCAAAATCCCTTTGGGGGAACGGCGGATCGTGCGACGGAGCCGCTGCGCATTTGTCCAGACTTCCTCGCTGATAATTGCCGGATGCGTATTCTCAAATATCAGAAGTTCCTCTTTCGGCGTGAATTTCCGTTTTTTTGATTTGTAGCTGTCGGTATACGATTTACAGTTTATTGTGTGTCCAAGATATTCCCGCCGCTCGATAATGACGGCGATTGTGGTATTGCGCCAAATATACGGATCGGTATAACGATGACGCATTTCACCGCCGACCATTTCGCTGTGCGCTGACGGGTTTGGTACTTTTTCTTCTGTCAGCGTCCGCGCGATTTGCGTAACGCCGTACCCCTCGATGACCATGTTGAAGATGCGGCGCACGATAACGGCGGCCGCCTCATCCACAATCCATTTCTGTTTATCCTCGCGATCACGGAGGTAGCCGTAAGGAACAGCAGGTGAAATATGCTTCCCTTCCGATGCGCGGGCCTTGAATATTGCGCGGATTTTTTTGCTGGTATCTCTGGCGTACCACTCTGAAAGTATTTCGCGAAACGGCGTAAAATCGTCGTCGCCGTGCGCGGTATCGATCCCATCATTTACGGCAATCAGACGGACGCCTTTTTCACGGAACATCTCGCGGTAGAGGCCCATACGAATATAGTCGCGCCCCATACGGCTGGAATCCTTAGTAATTAAAGTCAGAACCTTATCGGCCTCAATCTTAGAAATAATCTCCTGCCAGCCGGGGCGATCCCAGTTGGTTCCGCTGAATCCATCGTCCTGAATATGGATGTAAGGAGTGAAACCATTGCGCTCGGCATATTCCTGAAGTAGCTGCTGCTGGTTCACAATAGAGTTCGACGGGCCTTGAAGCTCGTCGTCGCGGCTTAAACGAGAATATAAGATATTCAATTTTCTGCTGCTCATTTCAGTCTCTTTCCGGCAGTCGGGAAGGTTTGCGGCACAGTCATTGTTTTGCTGAGACGCGGCACGGACTTGGGCAGTTATCATTGGCCCGCCGCCTCGCTGGCGATCATGCGTGTGATTTTTTCGCCCATCGTTTCCTTACTCGTTTTACTTAGAAATACTGAAACGATGTAAGTTGTGGAGCCAATCCGTTCCCGCAGAACCAGAGGTTTCGCGTTCTCGCGTTTTTCCGAAGCGCTTTTCATTGGGAT
>DOMW01000286.1 GCA_003510345.1 Clostridiales bacterium
TGGCTGGGCCCGCGCGTACACGAGCGCACCATCACTACGTCGCCGATCACGCCCGCGTCTATCTGCGCCTTGGCCGCTTTAAAGCTCTCGTCATGCCGCCGCATAAAGCCGATTTGTAGCACAACGCCCGCTTCCTTGCAGGCGGCGATCATCTCCTCGCATTCCGTGGCGTTCATGGCCATGGGCTTTTCACAGAAAACGTGCTTACCCGCGCGGGCGCAGTCCACCACGATATCACGGTGCAGGTTGGTGGGCGCCACCACAATTACGGCGTGTATGGCCGCGTCGCCCAGTATTTCACGGTAGTCCGTGTAGTATTTGGAAATGTGCAGCTCTTCCGCCGCGGCTTTTGTGGCTTGCGGCAGAGCATCCACAACAGCTTCCATGTGCGCGCCGGCTACCTTGTTTTTGAAATTGCGCGCGTGGATCATGCCGGCCCTTCCCGCGCCAATCAGGCAAATGCCCAGTTCCTTCACTTGCATACCCTCCGTTATTATCAGTTTACTATCTCAGTATATATCATATGCTTTTGTTTTTCAAGTTTTTATTGTCGTTTGTTGTGTTTTGTTGTTGCGTACACAATTCTACAACAATCCCCATGCCGCGGAGCGTTTCCACATAGTCGGAATCCGCCTCGTCATCCGTGATGATAACGTCGATATCGGAAATATCCGCGTATTTCACGAAGGAAACCTTGTCTATTTTTGTGCTGTCCGCAAGGAGCACGACCTCGTCCGCCAGCTTCACCAGCCGCTCTTTGACGTAGGCGGTTTCGATGTTGGGCGTGGTTACGCCCCGGGAGATACTCACACCGTTTGCCGCGAGGAACGTGCGGTCCACGTTTAAGTCCAGCAGCGTGTCAATGGCCTTCTGGCCCGCGGTGCAGTGAAAATTGCGCCGCACCGCGCCGCCCGCCATGATGATATTCGCGTAGGAACTGCGCTCTAAAAACGCCGCGATTTGCAGGTCGTTTGTCACTACAGTCAGGCTTTGGTAATCGACCAGCAGCTTGGCGAATTCAAACGCGGTCGTACCCGTATCGAGGGCGATGGTGTCCCCCTCGTTCACATACGCAGCGGCGATCTGCGCGATAGCCCGTTTTTGGTGGATGCGCTCCACCTCTTTTTGGTAGGCGTTTGGCTCGAAATTCGCGCGCGCGTTGGAGATTGCCCCGCCGTGCGTGCGCTTTAAAAGGCCCGCTTCCTCCATGTCACGCAGGTCGTTTCTTATGGTGGCGGGCGAAACCGAAAAACGCCGGCACAGATCCGCCACGGTCGTTTTGACGTTGGTATTGACGATTTCCACAATCATGCGCTTGCGCTCTTCGGCGAAAACACCTTCTTCCGGCCGCTTAGTCAATGCCATACACCTCGCTTTTATAAATAGGCTCAAGTGCGGGGAGCAGGTTCAGGTATGTGCGCGCACAAGGCTGGTAGCGGGCGTGGTTTTCCATATTGGGCGCGTAAGAAAGCCCTTCCTCCATGATCTTTTTCAGAGGCGCGCGGTAATCGGTAAAAAGGCCGCACGCCACGCCCGCGATTACCGCGCAGCCCACAAGCGCCGTTTCGCCCATTTCAAACGTGGTCACGGGCAGGCCCAGTATATCCGCCTTGATCTGGTTAAACAGCGCGCTCTTCGCGCCGCCGCCGATGGTGTACACGCGCTCAAACTCCTGCCGGGGAAATAGCTTTTTCAGTACGCTGAGATAGTAGGAATATTCGTAACCCACGCCTTCCAGCACGGCGCGGTACAGGTGGCCGCGCGTGTGCTTCCAGTCCAGCCCCACAAAACTACCCTTCACATAAGGGTTTTGCGGCAGCACGCGCCCGGAAAAATGGGGCACAAACAGCACGCCCTCGCTGCCCGGGGCGATTTTTTCCGCCTCGGCCTGCAATTCGTCATAGGAAGCGTGGGGGACGCCGGTGAAGTTATCGCGAAACCAACGGACGCAAAGCCCGCCGCCGTTGATGTAGGCGAGCGAAAGCCACAGGCCGTCGATGGGGGAACGCACCTGCGTCATAGTCTCGTACCCGGTATCCGGCCGGTACTCATCCACGATGCTGCACAGCACGGAAGCTGTGCCCGCGCAGTCCTGCACCATGCCCTTGTCGATCATACCCGAGCCGAATGTGGAGGAAGCGGTGTCGCCCAGGCCCGCTACAACGGGCGTGCCTTCCCTAAGCCCGGAAAGCGCGGCAAACGGCGCGGATACCTTCCCGGCGATCTCAAAAGGTGATACGATGCGCGCCATTTTTTCCCGGCTTACGCCAAAAGTGTCCAAAAGCTCGTCCGACCATACTTTGTGCAGGTTGTCGCCAAAACCGGAGTATTGCAGGCAGGTATAGTCGAAATACGCTTCGTCGCCCGAAAGCCCGCACATCTGCATGACGACGTATGCGTGGGGCAATACGAATTTGTAGATTTCCCTGTAGGCTTCCGGCTGCTCATGCTTCCACCAGAGTATTTTTGGGCCGTGCGTGTATGTGACCGGCCCGCCGGTGATTTCCGTTACGCGCCTGCCCGCCCGCTCCCGCATCAGCTTCATGTATTTTCCGCAGCGGGTATCCAGCCACGAATCGTAATAGGTGGCGGCGGAACCGTCCTTTTTCACGCCCATGATGCCCGCCATCTGCCCGTCTACCCCGACGGCGGCTATGCTGCTTGCGGGGACGCCGGAATCCTCCAGCGCGCGGCGTATGGTGCGGTGCACCGAGCCAGTGATATCTTCCGCCTCCTGCCATATCGTGCCCGGTTTGGGGCTGATGAGGTTGGACGGTTCAAACCCCTCCGCCACAACGCGCATCTCCTGGTCAAACAGTATTGATTTTGTTCCCTGCGTGCCAATATCGACTCCAATCAGGTAACTGCCCATGCAAACTTCCTCCTTGTGCGTGTGCTATCATTTGCTTTCGTTTGTTGTTGTTATAGTATCATTATAGTATAGTTTTTCTAAAATACAATAAAAAAATGAAGCAATGCACTGCGGTTTTGCCTCGATGAGTACTGATCAATACAGGGCGCGTGTCTTTGTGAACCTTTTGCGAGCGGCAGTGTAACAAGATTTGTATGTCTATGCCTGGTTAGGCATGTCCGCCCAAATACGCACCCATATTTTGTTGTGCGAATATCTTTGTATTTACTTTTGGATATTCCTCCCGGGGATGCGAAACGCCCGCACCCCGATGAACGATACAGCGAGTGCAGCACCCACTGCGTATGAGACGAGGGCAAACGCCGCAAGGCGCGCCGCCCGAACCCATAACGAAGCGGGAACAAGATGCCTACGGCGCATACAGGTATTCCCCCGGCGTCAGGCTGTCTATCAGGTCGCCCACCCCGTCCCTCGTCCATTTGGCGTAACTGAGCGCGCCGTCTTTTTCAAACGCCACCTCAATCTCCCCGCCATGGGAAAACGCGGGAAATTTTTCCTCATCACGGATATAGTTATATTTGCCGTCTTGCCCGTCATACCAGATACCTGTAGCGTGCGCCGCCTGATACACCATCGCGTCGTAATATAGCTGCCGCGCGTAGGCGTGGTACTGCGCGCGCCGCTGCTGTGTGGAAAACGCGAAATAAACGGTAACCATAACAGCGGTAAGGATCAGCGCCGCGATCAGTATGCGCAAAAGCGACTGCCGCGCCACGCCGCGCTCCACGGCGGTATGGTCGGGTTGCTTTTGGTCATAGGGAGACATAACGCGCAAGCTCCTGCCGGTTGGCGGCCCTGCCCTCCGCCTCTTCCATCGAGACAGAGCCTTCCTTCACCATGCGCGCAAGGTACATGTCGAGCGCCACCATACCCGCCCTGCCGCTTGTTTGCAGCACGGAATTGATCTGGAACGTTTTACCCTCGCGTATCATATTGGCGACGGCGTCGTTCACCATCATGATCTCAAATGCGGGAACCCTGCCGCCGCCGTCCGCGCGGGGCAGCAGCGCCTGCGTGATCACGGCCTGCATCACGGTCGCGAGCTGTATGCGCACCTGCTGCTGCTGGTGGGGCGGGAATACGTCGATGATCCTGTCTATCGTCTTTGCCGCGCCCACGGTGTGCAGCGTGGAAAGCACCAAATGCCCCGTCTCCGCCGCGGTGATCGCCGCGCCGATCGTCTCAAGGTCGCGCATCTCACCCACGAGTATCACATCCGGATCCTCGCGCAGTGCCGACCGCAACGCGCCCGCAAAGCTATCCGCGTCCTTGCCCACCTCGCGCTGGTTTACCAGGCTCCTTTTGCTTTTGTGCACATATTCTATCGGGTCTTCCAGCGTGAGTATATGCGCGCTCTTGCTCTCGTTGATATAGTCGATCATTGCCGCGAGCGTTGTAGATTTACCGCTGCCTGTCGGCCCTGTCACCAGCACAAGCCCGCGCGGTTTCGCCGCGATTTCGCGGAACGTTTCGGGCAGGCGCAGTTCGTCGATCGTAGGGGTTCCCGATTGCAGCAGGCGGATGGCGATGCCGGTATGCCCGCTCTGCCGGAAGATATTTACCCTGTGCCGCTCACCCGCGGGTGTGGCATACCCAAAATCGATATCCCGCGTGCTGAAATCTTCCGGAATACCGCTCGTGTCCAGCATATTCCGCGCGATTTTCCGCACCCCGTCGTCGTCATACGGAAACTCCTCCAAACGGACGAGCGCGCCGTTTTTACGTACGATGGGCGGTTCGCCGCACGCGATATGCAGGTCGGAACAGCCATTTGCCCGCACCCGTTCCAGCAATTCGTTTATCATAAGGGGGCCTCCTCCATGTTCCCGGCGAGCCGGTATACTTCAAAAATATCGATCCTTCCCTGCGCAAGCAGTTCAAGCGCGTTGTGCATCAAAAAGCGCTGCCCTTTTCCCGTAAGGTACGCCAGTATATCCTGTGTTTTGGCGCGGCGGATCACCATCTCGCGTATGTCGTTATCCGTGCGCACGATCTCGTGTATAGCGGTACGCCCGAAATGCCCCGTCATATTGCAGAAATCACAGCCCACTCCGTAATAGAGTTGGGGCGGCTCGGAAAGGCCCAGCGTGCGCAGAAAGGCGATATCCGCCGCCTGCGGCGCGTATTCCGCACGGCACTTGGGGCAGATGAGTTTCACCAGCCGCTGCGCGACGACGCCCACCGCCGAAGAAGCGACTATGTACGGTTCGATGCCCATATCCACAAGGCGCATATACGCAGACGCCGCATCGTTTGTGTGCAGGCTGGATAAAACAAGGTGCCCGGTGATGGCGGCGCGCGACGCGATATCCGCCGTTTCGCTGTCGCGTATCTCGCCGATCATGATGATATCGGGATCCTGCCGCATTATGGCACGCAGCCCGGAAGCGAACGTCAGCCCGGCTTTTGGGTTGATCTGCGTCTGGCTTACGCCGGGTACGATCTTTTCCACAGGGTCTTCTATGGAGACGACGTTTACAAGCGGTGTCGCGGTTTCCGCCAGAATGGAATACAGCGTTGTAGTTTTGCCGCTGCCTGTAGGCCCTGTCACCAGCACGATGCCGTGGGGGCTTGCGATCAGCTTGTAGAAGATTTCCATATTGCCGGCGGTCATCCCCAGTTCGTCCACTTTCAGAATGCCCGTCTTGTTGTCCGTCAAAAGGCGCATCACGATCTTTTCACCGAATACCGTAGGCATGGAAGAAACACGCACGCTGATCTCGATGTCGTCGAACGACACGTCAAAACGCCCGTCAAGCGGCAGCCTGCGCTCGGCGATGTCCATGCCCGCCATAATCTTTATCCGCGTAACAAGCGACGCGTGGGAGGCGGCGCCCAGTTCGGTAATATCGATCAGCTCGCCATCCACGCGGAAACGCACGCGCACATTTTTCTCGCCCGGCTCAAGGTGGATGTCGCTGGCGTGTTTAAAAAAAGCCTGCTCTATTATGGTGTTTACAAACCGCACAATGGGCGCGCTGCCCACCCTGCCTTCCATTTCGGAAAAATCCTCTTCCGCAAGCTGTTCCAGCGTTTCCGCCACTTGCCGTTCACGGCTTACGTCTTCGGCGATCTCATCTACCTGCCGCTTGGAATAGAACCTGCCAATGGCGTTCTGTATCTCCGCGCGCGGGGCGAGCACCGTCTCCACGCGCCGCCCCCCCAAAAGGCCAAGCTGGTTGACCATGCCGTAATCGAGCGGGTCGGCTGTAGCGACCTCCAGCATATTTCCCTGCAGGCGCACGGGCAGCACATTATACTGCCGCGCGTAAGATTCGGGCACTTCCTTCAGCACCTCGGTCGGGATCGTGATATTGGCCAGGCTGACGCGCGAAACGTGCAGGCGCTTTTGCAGCGCTTCCATCAAATGTTCTTCGGTAATGACGCCGAGGTCGATCAGAATATCGCCCAGGCGCTTACCGCCTGATTCCCGCTGCACGGCAAGGGCGCTTTGCAGTTGTTGCTCGTTGATTATGCCGCTTTCCACAAGCAACTCGCCGATCCTTATATTTTCCATGCGAATGTGGCCTCCTGTTATTTTATGGTTTGCGCCAGCCGGGGTTTATGTGATACCATACTACTACCAAATACGATGAACGGATGGCCGGTATGCAAACCATAGAAATCCTCATGGCGGTTTTTTCCTTTGTGCTGGGCGCTGTGCTCGCAAGCTTTCTTAACGTGTGCATTTACCGCATCCCAAAGGGGATTTCCGTGGCAAAGGGGCGCTCTGTGTGCCCCGCGTGCGGCTGCGAGATCCGCGCTTACGATAACATCCCGCTCTTAAGCTTCGTGCTTCTTCGGGGCAAATGCCGCGATTGCAATAGCCCCATCTCCAAAAGGTACCCCATCGTCGAAGCCATAGGCGGCGCATGCTTTCTGCTCGCGTGGCTGCGGTTTGGGCTGGACTGGCAGACCCCCGTTATGTGGGCGTTTGCCTGCGTGCTCATCCCGGTCGCCTTTATCGACCTCGACACGCAGGAGATACCCGACCGCTTTCACATCATACTGCTTGCCATAGGCGCGCTGTCGCTGTTTTTGACTGATGGCCCGACTATTTCGCAAAGGCTGGTCGGTGCGGCGGTCATTAGCGTTCCCATGCTGGTGATCGCGCTTTTTACGGGCGGTTTTGGCATGGGGGACGTAAAGCTTATGGCGGCAAGCGGCTTCTTGCTGGGCTGGCAGGGCACGCTTTTCGCCGGTTTTCTGGGCTGCGTGCTTGCGGCGGCCATTGCCGGCATACTCATCGCACTGAAGAAAAAGACGCGTAAGGACAAAATCGCGTTCGGCCCCTACCTTGCCATTGCGCTTTTTGCCGCCGGGCTGTACGCGCAGCCCATTATAAACGCCTACCTCTCGCTGTTTTCATTGGCCTAGCCTAAGCCGCAGGTTCGGCGGATGCGGCAGGTTCGGCGGATTCGGACGTTTCAATTGGCGGCGCAAGCAGATCGAATTCTGGATCGTCCGGTTGCACAACCGCATATACATTGAGTCGCATGGTTCCTCTTGCGGGTAGGCCGTCTTCGGCGCGGTCTATGTTTAGGTTCACAAGCACAATATGCCGATTTTTAGAGAGACTGTCCACAACTTGCATGATTTGGTCGAACCCGCCCGTGACGGACGCATCTATCACCGCCTTTTGAACCAAACCGCCCGGCTCCAATCCAGCATCTTCCACAGTTTCGTTGACTGCGGCTATAGCGGCGACGTCATCCGTTTCAATCGGCTTATATTCCTCTATCCGCAAGCCGTCCAGCGTAACGCCCTCTTGCGTACACGCATCTTCCACCATGTAGTGGAGGTCATAAGTCTTTTGCCGGGGTGGTATGACCGCGCTTTCTTGCACGTTTTGCTCTTCTATTTCCCGCAAATCCTGCAAATACTGGGGTACTTTGCCGACAGCTTGCTCCATTTCCGTGCGTAGCGGCTCGAGAAACGCAAGCTCCGCCTGTTTCACAGCATTCTCGTTCATCAGCGGCCGTAATAAAAAGAAATAGGGGAGCAGTGTAAGAGCTACGATGATTAACACGACAAGCATTACTTTTTCGCGCTGTTGCAGTTTCATATGTCCTCACCCCCTTGCGCGGGCGCTCCGCCCAGCATGGCAAAACCGGGAACTACACCCGGCGCGGCGGATACCGATATGGTTTCGCCACTGCCGTCTTCCAGCGTAGGCTCAACTAGCGTGTCAAACAACTTATCAATCAACGTATCCTGAAATGCAGTAAGACTGGGCAATACGCAGGATACCTGAAACGTATAGCCCGTTTCCGGCGCGCCCGCAAACCCGGAGTATTCCACAGAGGAGAATATGCCAAGGCCGTCCAGCGCGGCCGCGTAATCGGCGGGCGGCGTGTTGTCTGTGGTAGAACAGTGCAGTGTCACGACCCTGTCCTGCACGGCAACGGAGGTGATACTGACATGCGAAGGCTGTACGGATTCTATCCTTGCGAGTATTCCACTGTCAAATTCCACCAATCCGGCAAGCTTCACATCAGTGCTGGAAAGCGCCAGCAAGTAACGTTCATATTGCAGTCGTTTCGCCAATGCTGCTTTGCCTTCCTCCACCGCTTGCGCGGCAGGGCCGGAAATATAGTCGTTTAATTCGGCAATGCGCATATCAAGCCGTTTGCCCTGCAAATACTGCTGCACGCCCAGGCCGCCTATACCCGCCGCGACAAGTATGATTACAAGCGGCAGCACAAACGATTTGCGCACACTGGTCGCCCTTGCGCGCGGCGCTTTTAAACTATCAAACATATTGACTGTCTTTTTCACAAACACATCACTCACTTTTCAATCAAAGCGCCCACGGCGTGGACATATTTTTCAAACGGAAACCCCTCGGGGGCGGTAACATAATCCGGCTGGCGGAGCAGGGAAACCGGCGCCCCCAGAGAATCGCCCATATCCCGCACATCCTGCGGCGATACATACTTGCCGAAAAGATAGATCTGATCTACCGGATGCCCCGGTTCTTTGATCGACTGGTACTGTATCATTTTCGAGATCTGTTCAGTCGCCGCCTGCATAGCGGCGGAAGGGTCGTACAACCCTTGCGCTGCCTGGTTATACGCCTCGGCCTCGCGCAGGACCGGCGCGGTACGCGTCAGTACTTTTTCCAGCGTGGTAAGAAGCGTTACGGAGACGCGCGCGCTGCCAATACTCGCCACAATCACGTTGCTCGCGCCAAACCCATCGCCCGTGTTTTGCAGGTTATACAGGCAGTTTTCCGCCACCTGGAACCGATATGGTTTTTTACCGGCCATCCGGATGGCTTCACCCGCAAATTCCACAAGGGTGCGGGGCGTGAGGTATACTTGCACCGTGGAAAACTCGCCGCCGTCTTTTTTATAGATATCCAAAACGGCATAGTCCATGATGTGGTCCTGCGTATTTTGCGTGATGCCGCTGCGCACGATATTCAGCATGGCTACCGGTTTTTTTTCGTATGGAAACTCATATTGGCTGGACACCACCGTGCTTTCGGAAAACTGGATCGTTACGGTGTTTTCGCGGAAACCGGCAAGCACCTGCCTGAGATCGTCCGCAAAGCCCTTTACATCCGAAGTACCGTCCGATTTTACGTAGCCAAAAAGCGGCTTTTCGGCCATGGCCTGTACGGCGACCCGGCCGCCCGCATACTTGCCGCAAACCGCGTATACCGTTGTATTTGTCACATTAATACTGATCATAAACGCACCTCAACCTTATGGTTCACAGCAAACTGCTGTACATGGCATAGACGGGAAGCAGCACCGACACGATGACGATGACGATGATGACGGCAAGCACGATCAACAGCACAGGCTCGAGTATGGCGATCATCTTATTGATGGCGTTCTGCGACTCCATGTCGTAATAATCCGAAATACTGGCGAGTATGGTATCGAGGCTGCCCGATTCCTCGCCGATGCGTATCATCGAAGGCAGCAGACGGTCAAATACATTGACGCGCTCAATGGCCGAAGAAAGCGACTCGCCCATGCTCACGTCCTGCATTAGGCCGACAAACAGCGCATCCACCACAAGATTTCCCAAAATGCCGGAAGAAAGCTTGAGCGAGGTAAGCATGGAGATGCCGCTTGAATAAAGCATGGACATGGAGCGCGCAAACCGCGAAGCGTACACCGTGCGGTTCATTTTGCTTATGCCGGGAAACCGCAGCTTCATCGTATCCATAAAACGCTTTAGCGGCGGGATATGCCGCTGGTTTAACAGCAGCAGGGCCACGACTATGATAACCCCTACAATGACCATCCAGTACGTGGAAAGAAAGTCGCTTACGGAAAGCACAAAAAGCGTGATGGGCGGCAGCTCCACGCCCGTAAACATAGCCATCATTTGCGGCAGCACATAAGCGAAAAGCAATATGACGACCGCTACGGAAACGATCAGCAGTATCGCGGGATAAATGGAAGCGGACTTCACCTTTTGCAGTATCTTGTTTTCGTTTTCGTAATGGGTGGAAAGGGAGAGCAGTATCGCGTCAAGGCTGCCGCTTGTCTCGCCCGATTCCACCATGTTCATCATGAACGGGGGGAAGGAATTGCCCTCCAGCCGCATGGCCTGCGATAAGGGCATGCCGCGCTGTATGCTTTCGTACACAGAAAGGAAAAGCTCTTTTTGCTGCGCCGTCTCCGCCGTTTTATACAGCACGTCAAACGCGCCCGTCATGCTGAGGCCGGAATTCATCATGGTCCCGAGCTTACGGCAAAACAGTATAAGCTCTTTTATGGTCATTTTGTGCAGCCTGCGCCGCCGCACCTGTTTTTCAGGCGTTTCGCCATATTCCAGCGCGTAAAGCTGCCTGTCACGTAGCGCGGCGTAAAATTCGGAGACGCCGGGCGCGGCCATCTCGCCTTTTACGATCTTACCTTGCGCATCGCGTGCTGTGTACTTGAAATTGCTCAAAAAATCATCCTCGGCTTATCTTTCTTTAAGATAACGGCAGATACCGGCAACTTAGCTGTCATACACTTGTACCTTTACTCCAATCATAGCCGCTTTTGTGCGAAAATGCAAGAATTTATCATTGGGCCGCAAATGGGCCGCGCCTCCCGGTGAATAAACCGCACAACAATATATTGTATCCGGAAGGACATTTCTGTCAATATATTGACAGAAAAAATTACAAATGTTACTATATACATATAAACTGGATGTTAATGCGTGTAACAAAAGTGTTATTAATACACTATATTATTATGAGGCCTATAGTATATTGAGGGGGACAGCGCCTTCGGGAGGTTGTTTGGTGCACAGAAACAAAACCGAAAAAAACAAAGGACTGACCCTAATTGAAAACATCATCGTCATTGCCATTATCGCCATTATCGCGGCGGTTGCCATCCCTTCCATCGTTGGCTACGCCCGGCTCGCGCGTCTGGAAAAGCTGAACAACTACGCGCGTACCGTCTTTTTATCCGCGCAAAACTATTTTACATCGCTTGAGGGCAGCCGGGGCAGCATCGCGTTTTTGGACGACCCTGCCCTTTCTTTTTACACCGGTACGGTACCACTGGATCAAACCACGGTAGCGAGCAGTGGCACTGCGTTTAACCAAGAGCTTACCGAAAACATAGATAATATCCGCTACCTGCTGTACCAGCCAGGCGACCTGCCAACCAATCCCCTTAGGGCGCTCCTTTTTGAATATATCACGGACGCCACGCTGTATGACCATTCCATACTGCTCGAGGTAAACGCGAAGACGGGCAATGTGCGCGCCGCGTTTGTAAGTGAAGGAAATGACCTCGGCTATTCTTTTGGTTTGACAGATACAAGAGATGTGCGCGTGCGCAACCCCGTATCCGCCCTTGACGCGAAAGAACAGGGCTTTTACAGCGTGGACTACACCGGCGTAAGGCCGACGCTGCCCGCGGACGATCTCGATATCAAGCTGTATGACGACACGGACAGGCACATGCTGCTCGCGCTCTTCGCGCTGCCCGAGGACTTCGATACGTCTTCCCGGCAATACTCCATCGATATCATCAGCGCGGCGGACGACGCGACCTATGTGCATGGCATCCCGGCGGATGTTGCCGGGGTCACATACGACTACGCGGCGGCGCTGGCAAACCACGCGGGCGAAGAACATATCTTTTTCAAGATCGCACCGGGCGACTACGAAACAGACAAAGACGGCGACAGCCTGCTGCCGGAATTTACTAATTACGAGCGCTATGCGCTTGTGCTCGATTCATTCAGCCAGCACAACGCCTACGATTCCCCGGTGGATATCGGCATCAACGCCAAATACCCCGGCATACCCGTTGGTATGATAGGCGCGCGCATTTATGACGACGCCGCGCCGGGTGCCGCCGTCACGACAATGGACCACGCAAAAGCGTACAACGCGCATTCGTACTTCGGCGGCGCAGCGCTCGAGCCCTCGGCGAGCGGCCCGCGCATGAGGGTCATGGACGTGCGCCACCTGTACAATATCGGTTATCAAAGCAACGCCGCGTTCTTCCAGACGAATGACATTGCAATAAGCGATCATAACGGCACCCCCGTTGTGACCGCGCCCATAGGGAACCTTACGGGCAGCTACGACGCGCAGGAATATACCTATGCCGCCGGGGNNTATATTCTCTATCACCGGCCTTTCCGTGCGGCAGGCGCAGGCGGGTGTTTCGCTGCCGGATATCGGCCTGTTCTCGCAAAATGACGGGGAAATACGCAACCTCGCGGTGGAGACGGCCCCAGGCACGGCCGCGGGGCAGGGCGTGAAGGCGGAACGCACGGGCGGCGTTATCNNTACTGGGCGACGTACACGCGCACGTAAATGTAACGGACACGGCCGCTGCTGGGGCGGGCGGTATAACCGGGCATAACGCGCTTCGTTCGCAGCCGGATCCGGCGGGAACCGTGACGGTAAACGCATGGGCTTATACTGATGCTGATCCCGGCGGCGATGCGGGTGGCGTGTGGACCGCGCAAACCTCGGCCGCGCTTCCCGGCGGCGGCGTGTATGTCAAGCTCGACGCTTTCCCGGAAGATACCGCGACTATTATGGCTCAGCCGGTTCTGCTCGCTTACGGCCCTGTCACTTACGAACTACGCTGGGCAAATAACAGCGGCGCGCCGCTTCATGCGCTGGATATGGCGGACGCGGCGGGCGAACCGAACAGCGATACGGAATGTTACCTGTATTTCGAACCGGTCGCGGGCAATATCCTGTTATACATACCGCGGCAAAATATGCGGGTAACGGCGGCGCATACGGACGCGGATTCGGTCGCGGGCGGTATTGTGGAAAACAGCTCGAACCTGGCGAATGTGTTGTGCGAGTATTACGACGACACCGACGGTATCGCGCCCGCGCATGACATCGCGGGTGGTATCGCGGGCTTGAACGACGGCGAGATCATCGGCTGCACAAACGGGTTTTTGACGACTGGTGCGGGCGGCGCC
>DOMW01000046.1:0-145 GCA_003510345.1 Clostridiales bacterium
CAGCCTGCACCAACACCGCCTCCACCGTTTTTGGCTCCACATCGCCGTGATGCGCCGCTATCGCGTTGATCACATCGGCGGATTCCTTGTATTTTTTCGCAAGGTCCGCGCCGATCTGGATATGCGGCCCTTCCACCTCGTGGTC
>DOMW01000046.1:207-7883 GCA_003510345.1 Clostridiales bacterium
GAGCACGTTCTGCCCATAGCTGGAACGGAATTTCAGCCGCCCAAGGAGACGAACCAACTCCGGGTGCAACGAATGGATACCCACATCGAACACCGCTTGTTCGCCCGCTTCCTTTATCTGCGTATCAACTTCCTTTTGCGCTTTATTGACCATTTCCTCAATACGCGCGGGATGGATTCTGCCGTCAACGATCAGTTTTTCAAGCGCCAGCCGTGCAACTTCCCTTCTTACAGGGTCGAAGCCCGAAAGAATAACCGCCTCGGGCGTATCGTCTATAATGAGGTCGATGCCCGTCGCAGTTTCAAGCGCCCGAATATTTCTTCCTTCCCTGCCGATTATCCTGCCCTTCATTTCATCGTTGGGCAGATTGACAACCGAAACCGTGCTCTCCGCGACATGATCCGCGGCACACTTTTGTATTGCGAGCGAAAGAATATTTCTGGCCTTTTTATCGGCCTCATCCTTCGCCTTTTGTTCAATATCACGCAGCATAACAGCCATATCATGCCTGGCTTCATGCTCCACCTTCTCAAGAAGCAACCCCTTCGCGTCTTCAATAGACATTCCGGAAATGCGCTCAAGCTGCTCGAGTTGCTGGCCGTGAACAGCCTCCAGGTCTTCTTTGATCTTTGTGATCTCTTTAGACCTTTTTTCAAGCTGCTCTTCTTTCTGAGCAACATTGTCGTTCTTTCTGTCCAGCGTCTCTTCCTTCTGAACCAATCTCTTTTCCGTCTTGTTGATCTCGTTACGTCTTTCTTTTACTTCTTTATCAAATTCATTTCTAAGCTTGTGAACCTCTTCCTGTGCTTCGAGTACCGTTTCCTTCTTGATGACTTCCGCACGCTTTTGGGCGTCGTCTATCAATTTCTTTACAGAATCCTCCGCGCGGCCGATTTTCGACTCAGCGATATTGCGCCTGTAGTTGTAGCCTGCGAAAAGACCGGCCACAAGCGCCCCAACGCCTACGAGGATAGGAATAAGCACCTCCACTCATCCACCTCCGTTCTTAAATTTTCTGCATTATCATGCGGTTTATGGTAAATTTTTAATAACAAATATACCCTAATGAAACTATTGTAACTTTTTTTTAACATATTGTCAATTACAGAACTGAGCGGTTACCCCGGGCGGTAAAATCTGAACTTATCTAGGCATAGCCGTTGAAAAATCGATATTTGCCACCGGGTAGTTTCGACACCACCGCCTACAAAAGAACCACAAAACGCGCGGCCTGCATTAATCAGCCGTCACTTAGCAGCAGAACAAATGAACTTCATGTTGGGTAAGCAGGTTTGCCGCCAGATTATTGGCTTTCGGTCTCCCAGCGCCATTCCATTGTGAACATAGCGCAGTCATCCGCCGCCTTTTGCGGCTGGCCAAAACCGAAAACAGGGTCTTGCGGCTCAAATGCGGCAGGGTTGAATTCTTTTTCGTGCAACAGGAAAATATCGGCTACCTTCGGATCGAAATGCGTGCCGCTTTCCTGCCGAATGATCTCGACGGATTCCTCGTGGCTAAACGCCTTTTTATATGGCCGTTCGTTTGTCAGGGCGTCGTAGACGTCTACAATTGCCATAAGCCGCCCTTGCAGCGGAATACCGTCGCCATGCAAACCATACGGGTATCCGTTTCCATCCCATTTTTCATGATGGGTTCCGGCAAGCGTTTTCGCGTACTCTAAGAACGCGTTCTGCGTTGTGCTTCCCGCTATCCTCGTAATAATATCCACGCCCAGGGCGCAGTGATTTTTCATTTCCTCAAACTCTTTTTCCGTAAGGGGGCCGGGCTTCATCAATATTCTGTCTTTGATGGATATTTTTCCAACGTCGTGGAGCTGGGAGGACATCACAAACAAATCAATATCCCACTTCGATAATTCTTCTTCGTATACCCCATGCATAACCAAAAAATCCACAAGCCTGCGAAGGTATTGCTGTGTTCTGTCGATATGCCCGCCCGTTACGCTGTCCCTGTGCTCTACCAGTTCCACTACGGCTTTCAGTATGGTGTTTTGCAGTTCCAATAATGTTCTGCTCTGCTGCTCTACCTTCACCTCAAGGGTGTGGCTGTAGCGGCGCAATTCCTCTTTCTGTTTTTCCAAAAGAAGGTGCAGATTTACCCGCTGGAGCAAAAGCTCGGGTGAAAACGGTTTGGCAATAAAGTCCACCGCGCCCAGGTTAAGCCCTTTCTCCTGGTCGGCAAGGCTTATTTTGGATGTCAGGAAAATAACGGGGATACTGGCGGTTTTTATTTCGCGTTTTAGTTTTACGATCACATCATAGCCGTTCATTTCCGGCATTTCGATGTCAAGCAAAATGAGATCCGGCATGGTGTCCTCAAGAATCTGAAACAGCGAAGCGCCGGACGACGCGGTAAGCACGTCGAATTTATCATTCAGCATTGCTTTGGCGAAATTAAGAATTACTATGCTGTCGTCAACTACGACGATCTTTCCACCTGCGACATTCAAAGAGTATACACCCCTTCCCCAACGGCATAATTGTAACACAGCGCTGGGCGAGTTTCAACAATTTTTAGTAACCCTGTAATTATAATTTCGTGTATTTTCATAGCAAGTTTAGGGAAACATTCATGAAATGGCAGCCTAGCAGCGGAAAAATGATTGTGAAAACGTGCCGTTTTCAAGCGAATGGATTGTTTTTCGTTGAAAATCGTGCTATGGTACAAGTAATATAAGTTATGAAACCATATGATACCGGGAGGGTCTATGCCGAACGAAAAATTATTTTCCGTGGGTGATTTCGCGAGTATGTCGCGTACGACCGTGGCGACATTGCATCATTATGATAAAATAGGTCTGCTTTCTCCCGTGGCGCGGGGTATAAACAAATACCGCTACTATTCCGCCAGGCAGCTCGCGATGATCAATGCGATCAGCACGTTGCATGGCCTGGGCGTGCCACTTGCTGAAATTAAAGTAATAAAAGATCAACGCACACCCGAACTGGCAAAAGAGCTGCTCATGATGCAGTTAGACCGCATCAATACAAAAATCAACGCCTGGCTCCACTCCAAAAAGCTTTTATTTAATTTACTCCGCGCGATCGAGACAGGCCTTGAAGCCGATACGGAGAACATCAAAATACAGTTTTGCCCCGCCGAGCAGATTATGCTGGGAACAATGAATGATTACAGCGGAAAGCGGCATGACTATGACGCGCTATACAGTTTTTACCATGATATGCACGAGCAGGACCCGGAGCTCGACTTGAATTACGCGGTGTGGGGCATTTTCTCCAAGGAGCGGATACTGCGCGGCGACTGGACGTGGCCAGACCGTTATTATTTTTATAACCCGGATGGACAAGATCAGCGGCCTGCGGCGCTGTACGCGATCGGCCATATGCGCACCGGATACGGCGGCGGCTGTGAACTATACGAACGGATGATCGCATATATTGACCAAAACGGTTTTGAAATATGCGGCGATACCTACGAGGAATATCCGCTCAATGAAATATGTATTACGAACGACCAAAACTATCTGATGCGGGTCATGATTACCGTCTGTGAAAAGACACAAAAAACTTGACTGCGCCCGTGGCACACTAAAAATACGGGTGTTGTTAATAAATAGTATAAATACATTTTGCTTTGTAAGATATTTTTTATTGCAGTTTCCGAAAAATAACCGACGATATTTCCCGGAAACTGCTATACAGCAAACTTTTTTTCTCGATGTTAGTTACAATATCCAGCATATACCCTAATGTAACATGAGGGTCAAGGGCTTTTTGAAAATTATTGAAAAATATTGGAAATAAACTTTCGCACAGGTATGCCAAAGTTTTATCGGATTGCAGCGTGCAGTACACAGTGGCAGCATACATAAGGCGATTATTCCACAAAAATGGAAAGTTATTGTCACGTCACACTCCATGCGACAGCAGAAAAATGTTTTTAGCTTTTCTGTTAAACAGTAGTATTATACCATATTTTGTATGCCGCACAACACCCTAAAAAGGAACAACAGCTCGGTCGTACCCATCACGTCGGTCAAAGAGCCTCTCTGCCGCGCGCTACACGGAAGAGCTTCTGCGCGTCGCCCATGTTGATGCCCGCCGAAGCACCTGCAAACACATCACCCGCGGCACGCTGCGCGTCAGTCAGGGTTTCGCTGTTCCGCGCGCTACGGAACAGCTTCTGTACGTCGTCCATGCGCACAAGGCCGTTTCCGCCCACCAGATCACCCTTTATGACCACGGTCAGCGTGTCAACCGGCTGACCGCCGGCGTCACACAACATAATCGTCATACCCGTGCCAATGGGCTTACCAGGCGTTACCTCCGTGCCGTTTTGATTCATCACGGCTATCGTGTAGCCGCCGTCGGGAGGGGTAAACTGGTTTGTTAGATCACGGGCCGTAGGCGCGCTACCGCCACCAGATAAATCTACGCCCGCCGTAAGGCCGGAAAGCAGCTTTCCTGTGATCGCGACAGAGCTGCCCGATTTTTTATTGCCTTCCAGTGTTTGGGCCGTGCCGCCGCCCGGATTACCGCCCGGGTTGCCGGAGTCCGCCCCGATCACCACCGTTAACGGCGCGGTGAATTCGGAATAGACCATCTCGCCGTTCGATAACACGTAACCGCGCAGCGTGTACACATGCGCCGCGCCCGGCGTCAAATTTGTGTCTGTGTAGTTCTCGGATGAAGTCTGCTTTATCAGCTCGCCGTCGCGGTATATCTCGGTGTTGCCCGCGGCGAGCCGCCTGATAGCCGCGCCGTATAGCGCATCGGCTTCCTGCCATTCGAGGCGAACCCTGCCAACCTGCGGTTGCGTCGCGGTAAGCCCGGTAGGCGCCCCCACCGTTGGCGGCAGCAATGTGAAGTTTACGCTGACGCCGTCACTGGCCACAGTCGAACTGTAGCCCTGCATGCGCATGTGTGTCACAATCTTGTACTCATACTGTTGCCCTACAGTCAGGCCGGAGTAGGAATCGGTATACGTTCTCGAGGCGGCAGAGTTGCGCACGCGTATGCCGTCGCGGAATACCTCGTAGCCTGATACACTTGTTCCCTCCGGCATATTTTCGGGCGCTTCCCATGAAAGCTTAACGTTGGTTAACGCATGCTCCGCTTTCAGGTTAGCCGCCTCGGGCGTGGAACGCTGCTCAAACGGATAGTTTTCGTTTGTGGCCGCGGTGTAGTTGACCGTCGCGTCCGTATTGCCCGAGCTGAAGTTCACAGCCAGTATCGCAAACTCGTTGCCCTGCCCGACAGGAACCGTCATCGTTTGCCCAGGTATCAGTTGGGTGTATTTGCGCGCCGTGGCGGCGCTGAGGCTGCTCGTAAACGCCGCGTCCGGATAGACGACATAGAACTTCGATTGCGCGAGTGCATCAGTAAGCGTGATGTTGATCACATTCTGCTCTATGCCCAGGCGCGTGCCCATGCGCGCCAGCGCGAAGTAGGGCGGCATGTAGGGCGTTCTGTTAGCCGAGAAATAGAAATCCACGCCGGGCTTGAGCACTAACTGGTTGTATAGGTCTATCCTGTCCCATGAATCAAAGTCAACGTTGTCCAAGTGCGGCCCCGCGCCCGACGGGTCGGATACAAAGGTATCCAGCGCAAACCGTTCAAAAAACGCGTCAAAACTCCCCAGACCCGAGTGCTCGCCAAAAGCCGCCCGCGAATCGGCTTTGCTGTAGCGCGGGTCGTTGATGAAACCGTGCAGGTCGCCGCCGCAGTTGTAAAATTCCAGCCCCATAAGCGCCGCCGCGCCGAAGTGCGCAAACACCCAGTCGCCCGATGCGTTCCAATCGATAAAGCTGGAACGGGGGCTAAACTGGTTGGTGAAGAAGTAGGTGAGCCTGTTGGACGCAAACTTGCCCGTATACAGATACGAAGCCAGCTCCGCCAGCGATTCCTCAAAAAAGACATCCTTTGAGTTCGTGTTTATTCCGTTGAGGCGGTTCTTGTGGACGGCCGAAAACGACAGCAGGTGCGCGTATTCGTGTATGATCGTCTGAAAATAACCCTGCCGGTCGTTCAGATACTTTGTATAGCCCTGGTTATTCGCCATATCCAGATACAATATGTCGCCATAGTCGTTGTTGACATTTGGCCCGGCGTCCGGGCGGTACACAAAGTCGTTGGCGTTGAACAGGCCGGCCACATACCCGCCCACAGTGCTACCGGATTCCTTGCCGTCCATGAACAGGTCGCAGACGTAGAGTATGATTTTACCGTTGCCGTCGATATCAAACGGCTCGCCGTAATACGCGGGCGCATCTGGCGTCGAGAGGAAGGCATACATACTTTCAAATTCCTCGGCGATAGCCTGGGCGTCGGCGTTCGCGGTCGTGCCGTCCGGCAGGAAAGCCGCCAGCGAAGAAAGCTGCTGATAGGTGCTATACGGTGCGCCCGTGGCAGGTATTACCCTCTGCTTTTCCACATAGACCAGCGCGTGCTCGCTCTGCGCCGCCAGCACACCCTCAAACCTGTTGACAGACGTACTCGGCTGCGAGAACACGCGCGTCGAGCCTATGGCGAGGTCGTCCGCCGCTGTAACTGCCCCCATTGGCTGTATGGCTTGGCCTTCTTCGGCTTGCGGTTCCCCCGTATCACCGGCAGGCGTGTTTGCGCCGGGTTCCGCGTCCGCCGCAGGCGGTTCTTCCACAGGCGGTTCACTTTCGGCAGGCGCAGCCCCAGTCACTTCGGGCGTTTCGCCCGCAATGAGCGGTTCCTGCCCCGCCGCCCTTTCTTCCGCCATTACCACTGCCGGCATCATGGCAAAACAGGTCAGCGCTATAATAAGTGCCAGCGCAATTGAAAAGAGCTTCTTTACTGTTTTCATAGCAATCCCCTCCGCAATGGTAATGATCTGGTCGCAAAGCACCAGCCCCAACAGTTTAAGTATATAGCCAAAAGGATTTTTTGTAGTGGTCAAATCTTCGGATGTTGGTGTCATATCTTCGGATTTTAGCAAAAAAGCGTGATTTTTCGTGTATCCGATTAACAATTGTAAAGAGCCTCCAAGGTAAGTGATAGATAAAGCAAATCAGCGCTTACCTCGTATATCATAAAGTATACCACAAAACGGCTTATTTCAACATTTATTTTCAGAATTCGCGCGCAAAAATTCCAGCAAAACCCCCTCAAGCTCCCCATACGTCCGAATCTTCACCAGCGCCGCCCTAAGCCGCGCGCTTCCCCGCATCCCTTTCGTGTAGTGCGGCGCGTGTGTGCGCATTTCGCGCATGGCGGCGTGTTCGCCCTTGTATTCTACCGCCAGCCTCGCTTGCAGCAGGCACATCTTGATACGCTCCTCATCCGTCGGTTTTCTTCCCGCTTCCCCGCTTTTTATGAGCTTTTCTATCTGCGCGAATATAAAAGGGTTGCCCTGCGCCCCGCGCGCCACCATCACGCCGTCACACCCGGTATGCTCCAGCATATCAAAGGCGTCCCGCGCGGCGAAAATATCCCCGTTACCGATCACTTTTATGCCCACCGCCCGCTTTACCGACCGTATGATGTCCCAATCCGCCTTGCCGCTGTAGCCCTGCTGCCGCGTCCTGCCATGCACCGCCACCGCCCGCGCGCCTTCCGCCGCCGCCATTTTTGCAAATTCTACCGCGTTACTATGCCCATCGTCAAAACCCTTGCGGAATTTCACGGTCACCGGCACATGCACCGCCGCCACCACGCGCCGGATTA
>DOMW01000136.1 GCA_003510345.1 Clostridiales bacterium
TGGGTCTGCTCCGCCTCGTCGTGCTCTTTGCGGTCCTCTTCCACGGCGTTCAGGAGCTGGTTGTAGTAGAGCAACGCGTCGATAAACGCTTGGTTCAATGTCTCAATTTTGATGTCGTTTTTGATCATGATGATGGTGCATTGATCCCAATCCGCGTGCTCATACGCGTAAATCAGCTCCATGACTTTGTTGAAATCACCCTTTTTCTGCACCAGCGCCTGCTGTACCTGGTTGTTTACAGCTACCTGCCGGATCGCCTGATCCATAGGCTGGTCCAAAATAACGTCGAGCAGTGAAAACAGGCCGGTCATAAAAAGGCCGGACTGGAACACACCCAGCTCAAACGCGCCCGCGAGGTTTTCCGCAAACTTCGCGCGCACGAGGGAAAGCTTTGTAATTTCACTCGGCTTGTCGTCCATTAGGTTCACGGAAAGGGAAACGGTAGCCCAGCGCCGCACTTGCTTTTGCCCCAAAATAGCGACGGCGCTCTTGATCGACTCGATCTGGCGGGAGAAACTGGCGTCGCCGGAGTTGATGAAGCGGAGCAGCGAGATAGTAAGGTATGGGTCGCGTTCTATGATACGGACGATATCAAGCAAGTCGAAATCTTCCTGGTTGACTTGGTTCAGAAGATGCAGCGCGTTCACCTTGACGGGCGAAAGTATGCTGGTGCCCCGCGTAATGGGCTGGCTGTAAAACTGGCCGGTGAAAAGCATACCGCGGTTCCGCCCCAGCAGTTGATAGGTGTTCATATCCGGGATACTTGAAACAATGGGCCGCACATGCGGCGCCCGCTCGCGCATTGCCTTTAAGTTCATCGTATACGAAGACTCCAGAAAATCCAGTATGACGTAATCGAGGTGCTCTACGATGGGGCACTCGACCCCCGCACGGGGAAAATCCGCCATGGCGATGCCGGCGCCCATTTCCTTCACTTTTTTGCATTGGGCAAGAATTGCTTCATCCGGCGCTGTGTCGCTCGGAAGCACGGCGACCAGCTTCTCCGGGTCGATGTGCATATCGTCGAGCATCCCCGCCAAAAGCTGAAACGCGGTAATATCGATAAAAAGAGGCTGCCCGTTTGTAAACGGATCGATGCCTATTTCATTTACCAATTCAAACGCGTGAGAAGTAAGCGCGTCGTTCATACGCCTGAAGTCTTTGCCCACGCCAAGCATGGTATCTCCGCTTTGGTCACACAGCCGGTAAGCCTGCACAGACATTTCCGAATCGAAAAGCGGTATTGCAACTATAAAAACACTCATTTCCCTCGCACCACTTTCTAATATCTTATTTTCACACAGAGATTCCAACCTATATATCTATTTTACTATAGAACGTAGGCCGCTGGCAATCCTATTTTATGTAATTTTAAAAATAAGTTACCGCCGATCAAAACAGGCCGTGCGCCTCACCCTGTTTCATGTCGATAGACATGGCGGCCGGGGTTTTGGGCAGCCCAGGCATACGCATGATATCGCCGCACAGGCACACGATGAACCCCGCGCCCGAGCACAGCGCCACATCGCGCACAGTCACGGTAAAACCGGAAGGCGCGCCCAGTTTTGTTGCGTCGTCCGAAAAAGAATACTGTGTTTTTGCCATGCAGACAGGCAGGTTTACATGGCCTTGTTCCTCCAGTGTCCGGATCTTTTTTAACGCGGCGGCGGTAAAAGAAACGCCGCCCGCACCGTATACTTTGGTCGCGAGACTCGTTATTTTGCTCTGGATGAGCTGTGCGTAGTCGTAAGGGTGCATGGGCAGCACGTTTTCGGAAAACACGTCCAGCACAGCGGAAGCAAGCTCTTCCGCGCCTTCGCCGCCCTCCGCCCAGGCGTTGCATACGGCGGAACGGACGCGCAGCCCGTCTACATGCGCACGCAAAAGAGACAGTTCTTGATCAGTATCCGTGTCAAAGCGATTGATGCAAACGACGACAGGCAGGCCATAGAGCTCTTTTAAATTATGCACATGGCGGTCTAGGTTGGCAAGCCCGCGCGTAAGCGCTTCCATATCGGGCGTGGTGAGCTGCCCGCGCGGCATCCCGCCGTGGAATTTCAACGCGCGCACCGTAGCGACAAGCACAACGGCGTTTGGCCAGATATCCGCGTTGCGGCATTTGATATCGAGGAATTTTTCCGCGCCTAGGTCGGCGCCAAAACCCGCTTCGGTCACGGTATAATCCGCCAGCTTCATGGACATTTTGGTCGCAATAATGCTGTTGCAGCCGTGCGCGATATTGGCGAACGGGCCGCCGTGCATCAAAACAGGCGTGCCTTCCAGTGTTTGCACAAGGTTGGGGAGAAGCGCGTCCTTTAAAAGCACCGCCATAGCGCCGCCCGCTTGCAGGTCTCCCGCGGTGATGGGCGCGCCCGCCCTGCTGTAGCCTACCGTGATGCGGGAAAGCCTGCTTTTCAGGTCATTCGGTGAGGAAGCCATGCACAGTACCGCCATGACTTCGCTTGCCGCGGTAATGTCAAAACCGTCTTCGCGCGGCACACCGTCCTGCGGGTTCCCCAGGCCGCACACGATATGGCGGAGCTGGCGGTCATTCATGTCCATACAGCGGCGGAAGGAGATGCTCTTGCTGTCGATGTCCAGTTCGTTTCCCTGCTGGATATGGTTATCGAGCAGGGCGCAGAGCAGGTTATTTGCCGCAGTGACGGCGTGCAGGTCGCCCGTAAAATGCAGGTTGATGTCTTCCATGGGGATAGCTTGCGCGTATCCGCCGCCCGCCGCGCCGCCCTTTATACCGAACACCGGGCCGAGGGAAGGCTCACGCAGGCAAGCGACGGCGCGTTTTCCCAACCGCGAAAGCCCGTCCGCAAGGCCGATCGAGGTTGTCGTTTTGCCCTCACCGGCCGGTGTGGGGCTGATCGCGGTAACGAGTATAAGCCCGCCACGCGCTTCTGTTTGCCTGTCCAGTATGGAAAGGGAGAGCTTTGCTTTGTCGTGCCCATAAGGAATGAGCGCGTCTTCTGGTATACCTGCTTTTTCCGCAATCTCGGAAATATCCCGGGTGGTAGCCCGCCGCGCGATCTGCAAATCGTTGTTCATATTGTGTGTTCCCATCTATGCCTATTTATTTTTGTTATGATAATTTAATTTTGATGGAAAGGGATGGGTTTGTCAATAGCATCATGTACAAAGGAGGAGCAGGTTCGTAAACGAAAGGTTCGGACGGCATGGGCGTACAGTGCATTCCTTAATTTGAACCCGCCCCTACTCTGTTGTTGAAACGGCAACACTTGTCACCGAGGATAGTTATGACGCT
>DOMW01000063.1 GCA_003510345.1 Clostridiales bacterium
CGCGCAGCGCGGGAAAGGTTGAATCCATCAACATAAGAAGCCTGTACCGCCCGGCGAGCCAATAGCTTCACCCACGGTTACGCCAGCACCTTTTGCACATCCGCCTGTATCCGCGCAAACACTTCGCCCGCCTGCGCCTCGTCCGCGCATTTCAAGGAATAGTATACCTTTAACTTTGGTTCCGTGCCGGAAGGGCGCACCACAACGGAAGAACCGCCCACAAGGTGCAGGCCGATGACATCCGACGCGGGCAGGGTAAGCGGCTCGCTCTTGCCGCCGCACGTTTTGGTCTGTGTGAGATAGTCGCACACACAGGAGATTTCCATGCCGCCCACCATCTCGGGCGGGTTTTTGCGCAGCGCGTCCATGATGCCCGTCATTTGCCGCATACCGCCGGGGCCGGTGTATCCCGTGCTTTCAAGCCGGTCAAAGTAGTAGCCGTGCTTTTTATACAGCGACGCCATCACGTCCAAAAGCGTTTTGCCCTCCCGCTTGTAATACGCGGCCATCTCGCAAATGAGCATGGAAGCATTGACGGCGTCCTTATCGCGCGCATACGTGCCCGAAAGATACCCGTAGCTTTCCTCAAAACCAAAGATATACCGGTCTTGCCCGCCCTCCTGCTCAAGCAGGCCGATCTGCTCGCCTATGAATTTGAAGCCCGTCAGCACATTGCGCAATTCGACGCCATATTCGTCCGCGACCGATTGCGCCATCTCCGTGGTGACGATCGTCTTTACGGCGACAGGGTTTTGGGGCATCGTTCCATTTTTTCGCCGCATCGCGCATATAAAGTCAAACAGCAGCACGCCGATCTGGTTTCCTGTCAAAAGAACCGGTTCCGCGCCCCGCCGCGCCGCCACGCCCACACGGTCACAGTCCGGGTCGGTGGCAAGCAGCAGGTCGGCGTTTTCGCTTTGCATGAGCGCAAGCGCAAGCGTAAGCGCGTCTTTTTCTTCCGGGTTGGGGTAGGGGCAGGTGGTAAAATCAGGGTCTGGCATTTCCTGCTCTTTTACCACATGCAGGCGCGAGACGCCGATCTCGCTTAAAATGCGCTTCACCGGCTTTTGCCCCGTTCCGCAAAGCGGGGAATAGGCCACCGCAAGGTCCGCTTCCGCCGTTTTGGAAAACACGCTTTGTCTGCGCACTTCCTCAAAATACTTTTCTATGACAGGCTCGCCGATGTATTCCAGCACACCGCGCAAGAGCGCGTCGTTGCAATGGATGGAACGCACGCCGGAAAATATATCCACGCCATCGATGAATCCGGTGATCTTTTCAGCCGCGGGAAGCGTGATCTGGCAGCCGTCGTCCCCATACACCTTGTAGCCGTTGTATTCCGCCGGGTTGTGGCTGGCGGTGATCACAATACCCGCGGAGCACGAAAGCTCACGCACCGCGAATGAAAGCATGGGCGTGGGCGCAAGGCTCCCAAACATACGAACGTGTATGCCGTTTGCCGCAAACACCTCGGCTGCGGCGTCCGCAAACACTTCGGAATTTCTGCGGCTGTCGAAAGCGACCGCGACGCTGGGATGGGCGGATTCCTGCATCAGATAATAGGCCAGCCCCTGCGACGCTTTTTTAACAGTGAACACGTTCATGCGGTTATCGCCTGCGCCAATGAGCCCCCGAAGGCCGCCTGTGCCAAAAGACAGGTTTTTATAAAAGCGGTCTTCTATTTGCTTTTCGTCGTCGGCTATGCGGTCAAGCTCCGCCATAAGTTCCCTGTTCCCGCCGGCAAACTCCCGCCATTCCCGGTAACGCTCAATATATTCCATACACCCTCCGCTTACTTAGAGCACCCCCCAATGATAGCCCTCCCAAGCTGTCCTGTTTAATCAGTGGTTACCTAAATCAATACCAAAAGCAATTTCGCGGTTCCTTCCATCGAATACCGCCCCAGCCCGGCGGGAATAAAAAGGCTCCGCCCTTTTCCAATACGGTTTTCCCCGACGGCAAAATCCCCCTCCAGACAGAGGATATAGTGAAAACCGCTTTCATCCGCGCAAAATTCGCGGCTGCCGTTCAGATCGATTTCCCGCACGGAAAACGGGCCGCAGTCCATCAGGCGGTCGCCGCTGTCTTCCATCCATTCCTTGCGCCCGGTGTTTGCGCGGAACACATCCGCCGCCTGCGCCAGGTGCAGTTCGCGCGGCCTGCCATCTTTATCCGTGCGGCCAAAATCGTAAATGCGGTACGTGACGTTGCAGTTTGTGCCGATTTCGGCGACCGTCATACTGCTGCCGATCGCGTGGATCGTACCCGGCTCGATCAAAAACGCGTCGCCTTTGCGCACGGGAAAGCGGTAAAGCACATCGGTGATGCTGCCGTCTTTCGCGCGGCGCAGTAATTCTTCTTTTGAAAGCGCCCCTGCACCGCAGTAAAGCGCGGCGTCTTTTTCGCAATCCGCGATATACCAGAATTCCGTCTTGCCCGCGCAATTGTGATGCATCCGGGCATACGCGTCGCCCGGATGCACCTGAATGGACAGGGACTCCGCGGTGTCGATCAGCTTGACCAAAAGGGGCAGTTCCCCGTTCGCGTTTACGCCAAGCACCCCCGGCCCTTCCGCGAGAAGATAATCGCGCAATGTCCGCCCCGCGTACGCGCCGTTTTCGACCGTGCAATCGCCCTGTTCGTGCACCGAAAGCTCCCAGCTCTCAGCGATTTTTTCGAGCGGGCTTATTTTACCATACTCCTGTTTCAGTTTTTCGCCGCCCCAAAGGTTTTCCTTAAAAACGGGCAGTAAAAGCATTGGATATCGCATTTTCGTAGACTTTCCTCCATCTGTTGTGTTATCTGTTGATCTAATCGCTGTTCAATGAGTCGATCAGTTTCTCCATCATTCTCTTCGTACCAGCATAGGAAAAATATTTTGCCACGTAGTTTTGCAGCGCGGTTCTTTCCTTTTCCCATTCCCGCCCGTCCGTATATTTTTCTACGACCTGCGCCGCGAATTGCTCTGCGGTATCCGCGGGCCGCATGATCTTATCGATATCCGGCAACCCCTCCATACCGATCGCGGTGGAAACGATAGGCGTTCCGTAATAAGCCGCCTCCACCAGTTTACCCTTCACGCCCGCACCATAGCGCAACGGAACGACGCAGAGCCTGCTTGCATGGTAAAGACCGGCCAGCGCTTGTTCTTCCAAAAACCCCCGGACCCGTATGCGGTCTTCCGCCAAACCGAGCAACTCCCGCGGAGGGCCGGATCCAACGATATCAAGGCAAATGTCCGGCAATTCCCGTTGTATGAGCGGAAACACTTTCGTTATAAACCAGAGTATACCATCCACATTCGGCTTATGGGCAAACCCGCCGACGAAAAGCAGGTTTTTCGTGCCGCCAAACGGCGTTTCCCGTTTGGGAACATCCTGATAAAAAAACAACGGCGCCGCCTGTGCCCGGATATGAAATTCCCGTCGGACGATCTCCACTTCTTTGTCGCTGAACAGCAGCACGGCGTCCGCGTCGCTCATCACGACAAATTCCGTGGCCCGGGTCTCCTCCAGCTGCCGTTCGGTAACTGTTCGATCTCCCGCGTCTATTGCACGCTGTTCACGCAGAAATTGCAAATCCATCCCAAAATAAATAGCCCTCGCCTTTGTGTTTTCCCGCACAAAGCGCTGGAATGTATAGGCCGGCCCCGGGCGGCTAAAAACCGCGAGGGCAATATGCTTTTTGTTTTGCAGCACCCATTCCCGCCAATGCCGGGCGTAATATTCCCCGCTCAATATGGTTACGCCCCGTCTTTCGAGGGCGGAAGCATATGGCTGGGGCGCTTCAAAGTCCGCGCCCAGGCAAACGACGGGGTAGCCCATCTCCCGCAGCAGGCAGATATACTGAAACATGCTTCTTGACCCTGCGTCCCTGTCTTCCATCGGAATATGCCGGTCAACCACAAGCACAGCCGGTTGCTTCAGGCAAAGCCCGCCCGCCCCGGGCGGAATGATTGGAGCCTGCCGGTTCCCAAAAAAAAGCTGTTTGGCTTTCGCAAGGGGCTCGGTAAGCCGCCAGCGCCGGGAACGGTATACTTCCGCCAACTCCGCGTTGATGCGGTCGCGCGCCTGCTTGCAGTCCCGCAGCGCCGCCTCCTGCCGCGCGGCCTCCGCCTCCGCAATAAGGAGACGCGCTTTTAAATACTCCATATTCGGTTGCGCTTCCCGCCGGTTTGCGTCGTCCATACTAAAAACCCTTCCCAAGGGGTTACTTTTGCCGCAATTGTTTCGCGATGCCGCCTACCTGCTCTGAGCAATCCTTCCGCGCGACCAGTATCGTATGTTCGCTCTCCACAATGACAAGGTCGCTCAGCCCAATGCACACGATGCGTTTACTTCCGTTTATATAGCAGTTTTTTGTGTCACGCGAAATCACATTGCCATGCAGCACGTTTCCGTCCGCGTCCTGCGTACTCTCCTCGTGCAGGCTTTGGTACCCGCCCACATCGCTCCATCCAAACGCGGACGGTATGCAAAACACTTTGGAAGAACGCTCCATAATGGCGTAGTCGATGGAAATCGCGGGCGACTGCGCAAAGGCTTTTGCGACGTCCTCTTTGGCGTCGGGGTTGACCCCGGAAAAACAACGGTAGATTTCTTCGCAATGTATTTGAAATTCCTGTATCATCGTATCGGCGCGGAACACGAACATGCCGCTGTTCCACAGGTATTTACCGGCTTCGAGATATTTCCGCGCGGTTTTTGCGTCCGGCTTTTCGCGGAACGCGGTCACTTTCTTCACAATTTTGTTTGCGGAAAAGACCATATCGTCTATCTCGATATACCCGTACCCTGTTTCAGCGCGGGTCGGCAGTATTCCAAACGTAATGACGCCGCCTTTTTTCGCGGCGTTCGTGGCAGTGTCCAGCGCTTCCAGAAATTCAGGTTCGTTCCGGATCACATGATCGGAAGGCGTCACCACCATCACCGTGCTGCCGCCAAAATCGCGCTCTACCTTCATGGCCGCCCAGAGAATACAGGGCGCTGTGTTTTTTGCCTGCGGTTCGGCCAATATGTTTATCTTTCCGTCAAAATCTTCGTCGGCCAGCGCGCGGTACTTTTCCCCGGTCAAAACATACTGCCTTTCCAGCGGAACGCGCGGCAGGAACCGGTTGCTCGTTTCCACGATCAGGCTGTCGTCGGAAAACAGCTTCAAAAACTGTTTGGGCATGTCATGCCCGGAAAGCGGCCAAAGGCGTGTACCCGCCCCTCCCGCTAAAATGATGCTGCATACCTTTGTACTGTTTTCATTCATAGATCCGTCTTCCTTTTTTCAATAATCCGGCCGATCAACTGCCCGATGGACGCAATGATCGCTTCCCATTTATAGTTTTGGCGCACATATTCCTCGCCGCGCGCCCCGGCCTCTTGCGCCCATGCCCTGTCGCCCGTTACTTTTTGTATTGCCTGCTCCAATTCATCCCGCGAGGCATAGCAGAGCCCGCCATTGCTTTTCTCAATGTGCGATTTTAAAACAGCGGACCTGCCACAGCAAATAACCGGCGTCTTAAGCTTCATCGCTTCCAGCGTCACAATGCTGAGGCTTTCGTTTTGCGAGGGCTGCACCAAGGCGGCCGCGTGCTTCATCAGCGCATATTTTTCTTCGTCCGCCACAAACCCGGCATACGAAATATCGGCGCGCGCGGGTAGTTCCATTTCATTTTTCCCGGTAAGCAGAAGTTTCAGCCCGCCGGGATGCCGCTCTTTGTAGGCAACAAAATCTCGAACCAGCGCATCACAATTCTTGGTTTCGTCAATGCGCCCCGCGTACAGCAGATACGGATCCCCTCCCGTATATTTTTGAACCAACTCCACGCTGTGCCCCGGCAGGTGGATATCATCCACCCCCGCGCCCGTCACGATGCTTGGGATGCGCGCGTTCCCGAAAAACCCCTGCACAAATTCTCTTTCTTCTTCCGTCAGGTAGATCAGCCCCTGCGGAAGCACAAACAAACGCTTAAAATAATTGCACTTCCTAAGCGGCGGCTCGTCATGCGCCGTGGGTAAAAAAACCGCTTTTTCCGGCGCGCAGGGCATACCAAACGTAGAGTTATAGTAATGATACCCAACAAAAACAAACAGATCGATATCCCGCCTGTTTTGCTTGATATACCGCAACATGCCGGGGCAATACGGGCCGACTTCCTTCAGCCATTTTTTCCCCAGCCGGTCGCTGTTTTTCGGGTTCCCGTATACCGCTTCGGTCAACCGCGCAATTTTGCCTTGCCGCCTTGGGTGCGCGGACGCGAAACGCACAACCGGCACACCGCCCACTGTCGTTTCACCCTCGGCGTAATAATTATCCCACGTATTATAATCAACCGCGCACGAGGTTACGACCGATACATCGTACAATTCTTTCATGCGCTGCGCGTATTGCATGCACAAGGACTCCGCCCCGCCCACAATTTCGGTTCCGTAGCGCTGTATCACAAAACAAACTTTCGTTTTTTTATCCATAGACAAACAAATAGTTCCGCTTGACACCTCCCCTGCGCCCAAAAGGGCTGATTGAAGGGCATTATTATTGTAATAATGAAGCTATTATACCCTATCCGCATGGGAACATGCAAGTTTTGAAATGAAGGGGGCGCGGCCTATCGCGTTGCTATATCAATTCCAATTTAAAAGGATGGCCCGCCCTGTGAGCGATGCGAGCGTGCGATGCATTCCCTAAGTATGTCCGTCCAAATACGACCCTGTATTTCCTGTATTTATAGTACACAAATGTCTTGCGTTTGCTTTTTGGTATTCCTGTTGGGGGTGCGAAACGAGCGCGCCCCGATGGGCGATGCAGCGAGTGCAGTACCCGTTGCGTACAAGGTGAATTGCCCCACAGGGGCAGAAGGTGCCCTGGGGTATGTGGCGAGAGCAAACGCCGCAAGGTGCGCCGCCCGAACCCATAACGAAGCGGGAACAAGAAGCCTGCGTTTCTAAGGACTCCCTTAAAGGCGCGGATAGTGTTACACGTCATTGCGGGCTTGACCCGCAATCCATGCTTAAATCCAGTCGGCTTAAAAGATTGCGGGTTAAACCCGCAATGCAGAGTGTCAAAAAACCTAAAATACAGTAAAAATTTGATACTCTGCGCAGGCTGTCAAGAAAGGCCTAGGTGCAAGGAATCGCATAACCACGCGGGCGAGGCAGAATAACCGATTCGCCGAGGTCGCGTGGTTATGCGATGACGCCGCAGATGTCGTGCCTTTATTAACAGCCTGGATTGCGGGCCAAGCCCGCAATGACAGAATCGGGGAGGGAAACCGGTTTCCGCAAGGGTGGAAATTCTGAATCCCCCTGCCCCCCTCTTGACGCCCAGCGGCAGCGTCATAACTATCCGAGGTGAACAATGCTTCCCTTTTAACAATAGCGTAGCGCGAGTGCAACTCTCACCGCCCTAACCTGGAGCATAGGTAAACCTTGCTGCACTGCCGCCCACAAAAAGACGCGCACCCTACATCAATCAGCGAAACCCTACAGCTTATGCTCCGTCCGCGCGATGATATCATTTTGCAGGTTGCGGTCGAGCGGCGCGAAGAGCGCGCTGTACCCGGCAACGCGCACCATAAGGTCTTTGTATTTTTCAGGTTCGGCCTGCGCTTTTTTCAATACTGCGGCGTCCACAATGTTGAACTGGACGTGCATTCCCTTAAGGTCGCCCAAAAACGTGCGGATCAGCGAAATAAACTTCTCGTTGCCGTTTGGTGTTTCGAGGGAAGACGGGTTCAGCTTTATGTTGAGCAATTGCCCGCCGGAAACCAGAACGGTGGGTAGCTTGCTCACCGATTTCAGCGACGCGGTCGGCCCGTTCACATCCGTGCCGTGCATGGGCGAGGTCGTGTCCGCGAGCGGTTCGCCCGAAAGCCTGCCGTCCGGGGTCGCTCCCACCGTTTCACCAAAGGGCACATTTGCCGATATCGTACTGGTAGAGGGCTGCCACATAGCGCCGATCGGCCCTCTGCCGTCGCGCGTCGTCTTGTATTTCACGATCTCTTCGCAGATAAAGCGGAAGTATTCCGTTGTGAGGCTGTCCACATAATCGTCGTCATTGCCAAATTTGGGCGCGTTCAGCAGTATCTGGCGGATTTCCGCGCCGGTGGGCGTGGTGGTGCCGTCCGCAAAATTTGTGCGCAGCGCGTGGAGTATCTGTTCGCCCGTTAATACCTTTTCCTCGAACAGTATTTTTTTGATCGCCGCGAGGCAATTACCCACGTTTGCCGTGCCGATAAATTCCGGGCCGGCGTAATCATACAGCATCCCGCCCTCCTTGAGCGGTTTTCCCCTACCGATGCAATCTTCGACCAGCATGGATACCAGCGGGTCGCCGATGTGTATTTCCGTGCATTTATCGATGATATTATCCCAGATGACCTGCTGCCTGATATAAAACGCGCTAAACTCCTTTACCGCGTCAAACACTTCGCCGAAAGACCGGAACGTGGAGAGGTCGCCTTTTCCGCGGTGGTTGCACAGCCCCGTGCGCGGGTCCACGCCGTTGTTTATGGCGAGCTCTACGATTTTCCCCAGGCTTATAAGCCCCGAGCCGTTTGGCCGGTGCCCGCATTTGCCTTCGCTCACCGCCTCCACGCACCCAACGACGGAATATTCCGTGGCGTCCTGCACGGGCATCCCACGGTTTACGAGCGCGGGGATATATATCTCGTCGCTGTATAGCGCGGGCTGCCCGCCGCCCCGCTTGATGCAGTCGAGGCACGCCTGTATAAATTTATTGGAAATGCGGTCGTGGTACCGCGCGGATATGGAGGGCGTATGCAGCGCAATCGCCGCCTGCGTCTCCAGCACAAGGTAAGAAAGCTCGTTTGTGGCGTCGTGCCCGTTTTGATCCTGCCCCGCTATCGTGATGTTCTGGAACAACTGGTAGCCGGAAAAGCTTTTCTGGTTGTCGAACGTAAATATTTTGTTGAGTTGGAACAATTTCAGAAAAAGGCAGCTCAAAAGCTCTACCGCGTCTTCGCTGCTTGTAAGCGCGCCCGATTTGATATCGTCTTCATAAAAATGCAGCAGGTTGGTATCCAGCCGCCCCAACGAATAGGAATGGCCGTTGTTTTCGATCTGTATGACAAGGTTGATAAACCAGTATGCCTGCAACGCCTCATGGAATGTGCGCGCCGGGTGTTCGGGTACGCGGCCGCAAATATCGGCGATAGTGAGCAATTCGGCTTTTCTTGTTCCGTCTTTCTCTTTTGCGGCCATCTCCTCCGCCAACCGGGCGTAGCGGTGCGCAAACGCCGTGATCGCGTCGCACAGCATAACACAGGACTCAAGGAAAGGCAATTGCTCCATTTGCCGCGGCACAGCCAGGTCGAGCGAATCGATCTTTGCCTGCGCCTGTTTTTTAAACGAGAGCAGCCCTTCGTGCGCCACGCGTTTTAAATCTACCGTCAAGTGGCCGTCGGCGCCGTTCATCAGCCAATAGGAATCCACCGCGTTTATTTTTCCCGTGGTGTGGATCTCTTCGGGCAGCATGCTGTTGCAGTAGTCGGCGTGCGTTTTCCCCGGCCAGTATTTTGCCGCCTCGCGGATATTTTTTTCATGTTCCCCGCTTATCAAAAACCGGTCGCCCTGGCGCTCGTCCGGCCTCATGGGGTTCCCGTCCAGCTCGTCTATGATCCAGTCGATGGAAAACTCGGGGAACACCGGCGCGCTTCTGGGCGTGGAAGCCTGGTTTCCCACGAGCAGTTCGCCGTCCAGTATAAAGATGCTCATCGTTTCAAGCACGCGCTTTAAGGCTTTTGCGCGCTTGATCAATATATTGTCGCTTTCGCATTCCCTGTAGACGGCTGTCACGGCGGTTGCGCGCTCGGAGCAGACGGTCGGGGCGGAATCCAGTAAAAAATTCCGCAGCTTTTCAATACGCGGGCTTCGATATATTTTCTTGCCCAAAACCACCGCCCCGGTATCCGCATATTTTTTTTCATTCAGATTCACATACTTCACGGTTTATCTCCTTTTCGATCGCCGCCTTAACCGGACGAAACCCATATCCGGGCGGTTTCTGCCCGCACAGGCCATAACAACGCGACAGTACAAGTTCACCGCGCCACGCCTGCCCGGAATCGACGGCGCGAACGCGGTAAAAACGATTTACCCACTAAAGTATATCGCCGAAAAACCGCGTTGTAAACATACTTTCGCCAATCCAGGTACAACTTATTGCGCGCGAGGTGAATCATGTAACACAATGCTGTAACATATGTTATTTCGGTTGTATTTTTTGTGCGTTTGTTGTATCCACCGCGCGCCGCGCCGCCGGAATTGCATTGACACATGTAATAACAAATGTTAGAGTATAAAGGGCGCAGGGCAAGCCTTGCGCTAAAGCGCGCTAAGGGGCGGGCTGTTAATAAAGGCATGACATCTACAGTTTCTTGCTACCCAGGCCTTTTTTGACAGCCTGCGCGAAGCGCTGCATTTCAGGTTTTTTTGACACGCTGCTCCGCTATTTAATCAGTGCTTACCTAAAGAGGCAGGGCATCAGGGCAACTTGACGAACGGCGTAAGGCTAAGGATTCGTGGGATGAAACAACAACAGGGCAAAGTCTTCAATATCGAAAAATTCCATATCCACGACGGCCCGGGCATACGCACAGCCGTTTTCTTAAAGGGATGTCATTTAAAGTGCCCCTGGTGTTCAAACCCGGAGTCGCAGTCCGCGAACCGGCAGCTCGTGCTCTACCAAAACCTGTGTAAAGCATGCCTGCTATGCGAGAGGGTATGCCAAAACGGCGCGGTTTACCATATGGACAGCCGCGTGTTCACGAATCGGCAGGCGTGTGATTTTTGCGGGAAATGCGAGGCCATGTGCCCGCATTCCGCGCGCGAGATCTATGGCCGGGATATGGATGTGCGGCAGGTGATGCACGAGGTCTTAAAGGACGCGGCGTATTACGCGCGTTCGGGCGGCGGGGTCACGATATCTGGCGGCGAGCCGCTGCTTCAGGCGGAATTTGCGCGGGCGATCGCAAAAGAATGCAAGCGCGAACTGCTTGCCGTAGCGGTGGAGACGACCGGGCTTGTGGAATGGGAACAGGCGTGGCGCGCGCTCGAATACGCGGACGAGGTGCTGCTCGACGTAAAAACGACGGAGCCGCCTAAAATGGACATACTCTTTGGCAAGCATATGGACGGCGCACAACAGTTACAATTACTGAAGAGCAATATCGCAAACCTCCGCCAAGAGGGCAAACAGGTGGTGTTCCGCTGCCCCATCATTCCGGGCTTCAATTACTACCGGGAACATGTACTCGCAGTGATTGGCTGGGCAAAAGAGCTTGACGTAGCGCAGATCGACCTACTGCCGTTTCATCAGTTCGGCAAGCATAAATATGCCGCGCTCGGCATGGAGTACAAGTACGCGGACGACGCGCAGTTCCGCAACGGGGACATGGAGGAGTTTAAGGAATTGATCCTGCAAAATGGGCTGCGCTGTGAGATCGGCGGCTGACGGACAACAATCGAAAGTGATTATCGAAAGGAAGAACAAAAACGATGTACGAAAATGAAAAAAAAGAAATCATCAGCGCGGCGCTTGAGTTGAAATACAACAACCTCATCGCGCTTTCCGGCGGTAATGTGAGTATGCGGATGCCCAACGGGGATTACGTCGTCACGCCGTCCGGCATGGGGTACGACAATATGGTGCCGGACGACCTGATTGTTTTTAACAAGGAAAAAGAGATAATAGAAGGGTACAGGAAACCATCGGTGGATACGGCGGCGCTCGAATACATCTACGACCACATGCCGGAAGTGAACGCCATCATACATACGCACCAGCCCTACGCGACGGCGGTGGGGCTTGTGAGCGACACGCTTCCCGCGTGCTCCACCACGCTTTCCAATGTGTGCCTGGGCGCGGTAAACGTGACGCGCTACAGCCCGCCGGGCCATGTGGGGATGGGCGAGCTGACCGTAGAATACGCGGGGGGCAAGCGGGCGGTCATACTAAAACACCACGGCGTGATCACCATAGGCGAAACATTGAAGCAGGCGCTCTACGCGGCGGTGTATATGGAGGAAGTGGCAAAGCTTTACCTTGCGGCGAAAGCGGTGGGAGAACCCGCCATTATGACAGAAGAGCAAAACAGGCTGGCTGTGGAGGCGTTTGAGCGGTACGGGCAGTGACTGAAAAGCGCGAAGCAAAACGGGCCTTCCGCAGGGTGGGAAACGTACTATGGGTAAAATGAATGATTTGCAATTGATGGTGCAGGTGTCAAAAATGTATTACCTGAAAAGGATGACACAGGCCCAAATAGCCAAAGAGGTGGGCATTTCCCGGCCCGCTGTTTCCATACTGCTTTCCGAAGCGATGAAAGGCGGGCTCATCGAGATAAAAATAAAAGACCCCTCCGCCAACAACGACAAGCTTTCCCGGATATTGGCGCAGAAATTTTCACTGAAAGAGTGCCGCGTCGTCCCCACCACTATACTGGACGAAAACGCGCTTCTGAAAATCGTCGCGTCGCAGGCGGTGGGGCTGGCAAAAGAAGCTATTGAAAACGGCGGCACTCTCGGGATCGCATGGGGGAAGAGCTGCTACGCGTTTATGCAGGCTTTTCCCCGGGCGGACGGGCTTTTTGGCGTAGATGTTGTGCCGCTCACCGGCGGTTCCAACCTCGCGGGCATAGAATTTCAGCTCAACGAAACAGTGCGGATGTTTGCCGAAAAACTGAACGGCACGCCGCATTTTATTTATGCGCCGGCGATGGTCGAGACGGCCGAAGACAAAGCGATGTATATGCAAAGCACATACATGGGGCCGCTCGTAGAGAAATGGAAGAACCTTGACCTTGCCGTCATTACCGCGGGGCGCGACCCGGCATACCGGATGGAGGAGGGCTTTTTGGGCAGGCGGATGCTGGAAGATCTTATCGCGTGCGTAAACAAAAACAACCGCCGCCCGGTGGGCGATATGTGCGCCCTGCATTTTGATATCACGGGCGCGTTTGTGGATGAAGAACACAACGACGTCGTGATCGGCGTGGGCAAGGACAACCTTATGGCGGCCGGGCATGTGCTTTGCGTCGCGTCCGGGTTAAGCCGTGTATTATCGGTTATCGGCGCGCTTAATACGGGGGTTGTCGATATACTGGTGATCGATGAAAATACGGCTAAAACGGTATTGGAGATTTTTGACGACGGCCTGGTAAAATGTTTGGTATAGAACAATATGATAAAAAGAATTAAGAAAAAAGAATAAGGAGTATACGGGTATGGAAAAAATGCGTATAGGTGATGTAGCGGTCACAAAACTGGCTTTGGGGGCGTGGGCAATCGGCGGCGGCCTGTGGTGGGGCGACAATGACGATAAGGAATCGGAAGCGACTATAAGGGAAGCTGTCGATTGCGGAATTGAGTTGATCGATACGGCACCCGCTTACGGGTTTGGCCACAGCGAGGAAGTCGTGGGAAGGGCGCTTTCGGGCATTCGTGACAGAGTAAAGATATCCACAAAATGCGGTATCGTCTGGGGAGACACGGAAGGCAGCTTCTATTTCACGCTGGGCGATAAAACCGTAAGGCGGAACCTTTCCGCGGCTTCCATCATGCGCGAAGCGGAAAACAGCTTAAGGCGGCTTAATACCGACCATATCGACCTGTACATCACGCACTGGCAGTCCGTACCGCCGTTTATCACCCCGGTAGAAGAGACGATGAGCGCGCTTTTGAAGCTGAAAGAACAGGGAAAGATATTGGGGATCGGCATCTCCAACGCGACGCCGGATATCTTAAACGAATACCTTGCCTGCGGGAAGGTGGATCTGGTGCAGGAAAAATTCAGCATACTGGACCGGGCGGCCTACCTCTCCTTTGAAGATATCTGTAAAGATAAAGATGTGGTGTTCCAGGCGTATTCCCCGATGGAGCTGGGGCTTTTGACCGGAAAGATAAGCGACGATTACGTGCCGGATAAAGATTCCGCCCGGGCCGGGAAGGATCTGTTTGAGCCGGAAAACATAAAGCTGGTAAACGCGATGCTCGCGAAGTGGCGGCCGCTGGTACAAAAGTATGACGCCAGCTATGCGCAGCTTGCCATCGTGTGGGCGGCGGCGCAGAATTACTTTGTAAACGTGCTCTGCGGCGCGCGTACAAAAGCCCAGCTCGCCGACAATATACGCGCAGGCCAGTTAAAGCTTGAAAAGGAAGATTTGGAGTTTTTGACCAAAACCGCGGATGAGGTATTGCAAAAGAAAGTGTGACCATTCGCCATGAAAAGCGCTGATTTTAAGTACGAGAGCCTGAAACAATGGATCATCGAAGGCATCCGGGCGGGTACGTTCAGGCACGGTGATAAATTGCCCTCCGAGAATTTTTTGTGCCGGAAATTTGGCATCAGCCGGCAAACGGTACGGCACGCGATGGCGGACTTAAGCGAGGGGGGCTTGATCAAAAAAGTGCGCGGCAGCGGCAGTTATGTGCAAAAGCAGCGTCCGATGGGGTCCTCCAAAACAGTGGGCATACTGGTGAGCCATGTGGACGACTATCTGTTCGCGCAGATACTGAACGGCGTGGAAGAGGTTTTGACGTCGGACGGGTTTGGCATAGACCTTGGCATAAGCAACAACAGCATCGAGCTGGAACGGAAGTTTTTGCAGCGCGTTCTCGATACGAATATGGTCGGGCTTATTGTGGAGGGCACGCGCTCTTCCCTTCCAAATCCCAACATAGAACTATATGAAGAAATGCGGCGGCGGGATATCTCCATCGTTTTTATCCATAATTACTATGAGAATTTTCCGTGCGCCAGCGTGCTGATGGACGATATAGCGATGTCCCGGGAACTGACAGGCCTGCTGCTAAAAGCGGGGCACAAAAGGATCGCCGGGCTGTTCAAAGGCGACGATCTGCAAGGGCCGCGCCGGTATACCGGCTATGTGGAGGCGCTGCGGGATGCGGATATCCCCGTCCGGGAAGAGCTGGTGGGGTGGTTTTACTCCAATTATTACGACAACATCATGCTGGAAATGAACCTTGACCATGTGGTGATGAATCTGGCCGGGTATACGGCGATCGTCTGCTACAACGACTGGATCGCGGAGGAAGTATACAAGCTTTACCAACAGAACAACATAAAAATACCCGGCGATATCTCGCTGGTAAGCTTCGATGACATACCGCTCGCGCGATATATCGCAAACGGGATTACGTCCGGGCAGCATCCGCACAAGCTGCTCGGCATAGAAGCGGCGACACGGCTGCTTAAAATGCTGCGCGAAGGGATTGCGGCGGTGCCGCAGCAGCCCCGCCTCATGCCGTACAGCATATCCGTACGCGACTCGATCAAGGATATTGGGGAAACGAGATGAACAATAGTCCTGCCGGGTCGCGGAACAACCATCCTTTCCGGGCTGCTGATGTCGTGGGCTTATGCCGCTTTTCAGGGGAAGTGAAACGAGAAGGAAAGTAAGAGTGGCTACTGCGCATTAATTGCGCTGTTTCAATCACGGCAGTGTGCCATTTGATGCGCACTTACCCCGCCGGGCGTCTCTCCGCTTTCTCTATTTTCCTCGCTGCGCGCGGAAAAGGATGAACCCATCTACATAAGAAGTCTGTGCCGCCCGACGGTACAATACCTACGCGTCGCTCTTATGTCGCGAAAACAATAATACACGCAAAACTGCCTGCAATTTAATCAGTGTCGCCTAAAACCGCACCTTCACATTCTGCCGTTCTTCTTCCGCCGTCACTTCAAACATCGGCTGCTTTTCAAACCCAAACTTTCTGGCGATCAAGTTTGTGGGAACAGTCTGCAATTTTGTGTTAAACTGTTTGACGTTGGCGTTATAGAACTTGCGCGCGTTCACAAGGTCTGTCTCCGCCTGCGCAAGCTGCCGCTGCAAATCCATGAAATTCTGGTTTGCCTGCAAATTCGGGTAGGCCTCCGCCACCGCGAACAGGCTCCTTAGCGTACCCGAAAGCACCGACTCGTTTTGCAGCCGTTCCTCCGTTGTGGAAGAGCTTGCCACGCTGTTGCGCGCCTGCGTTACCTGCTCAAGCGTGGCGGATTCATGCGCCGCGTACCCCTTCACCGTCTCCACAAGGTTGGGGATCAGGTCAAACCGCTTTTTCAAGTACACATCGATAGCCGCCCACGCTTCCTCGATGTTGTTCTTCATGCGGATGAAATTGTTGTATGCCGAGACATACCAAAGGATGATGATGACGATCACCGCCGCCGCAACACCTAAAGCAATCCACAGCCCCGTCAGGTTTACCGCTGTACCCATGTTACACGCTCCTTTTTTTACCGCGTCATCCTTTTATAATGATCGCGTCAAATACAAACGGCATATCCGCCGTATTTACAAGGCCGTGCGTCTGCCCGTTATAGCAGATCAGCACATTGCCCTGCTCCACTTCCACGTCCGTGCCGTTGTCGTTATAAAGGCCGATGCCCGATATCACATGGTAGATCTCCGCTTCCCCTTCATGCTTATGCACACCCACCGTCGCGCCCGGGTTCAGCGTGATCCTGCACATCATATCCACATTCGGCGGGTTTTCCCCGTCCGCTGTCCAGTACTCCAGTTTGGCCGCGCCCACGCCGCCCGCCAGATCCTTGTCGTCCTTCGTTTCATAAGATTTCCTTACCATGATCCTTTATCTCCTTTATGCTTTGATAATGACGGCGTTTAATACAAGGTCGCCGTTTCCAATGTTTTTAATACCGTGTTCCTCGCCGTCCGCACACACAAGCACCGCGCCCGGCCCCACCGTTTCCGGCTTGCCGTTGTCCAAATATTCCGCTTCGCCGGAAAGCACATGAAAAATCTCCGTCTCGTGCGCGTGGCCATGCACGCCGATCGACGCGCCCTTTGGCAGCACGAGGTTCGCGGCCAGCCGCAGGTTAGGGCATTTTTCATTCTCGTCCACCCAGTTGTTTATCGTGACGGTGCCGTCGCCGCCCCGCATGTTTTCCCGTTTTACGGGCACATAGCTTCTTCTGATCATTGCATTCCCTCCCTTGTCACGCTTCCTTCATTTCTCCACACGGATCACACTGGGCGCGCCGAGTACTTCCGAAAGCCCCGCGATCTCTTCTATCGCCGCCCTGAGATCCTGCTCGTTCGCCTTGTGCGTCACCAAAATAAGCGGCGCCGCGCTGCCCGACCCGGATTTTTGCAGAACACTTTCAATGCTCACGTTGTGCGCGCCAAACAGCCCCGCTATGCGCGCGAGCACGCCCGGCTGGTCCAGCACGTCCACACGCACATAATATTCCGTCACCCAGTTGTCGTTTATGATCACCTGGTCCGCCTCGTACCGGTTGTCAAACGTCGCGTAGGGATGAACCTCCTGGTGCGCCGCGTACACCATGTCCGAAACAAGCGCGCTCGCCGTGGGGAAATCGCCCGCGCCCTTGCCATACCACATCATCTCGCCCACTGCGCTCCCCTCAATAAAGATGGCGTTGAACGACCCCTTAATGCTGGCAAGCGGGTGGTCTTTTTTGAGCATGGTCGGGTGTACGCGCGCCTCCACCGAACCATCCGCCAATTTTTTGCCTATGGCAAGCAGCTTCACCACATAGCCAAGCTCACGCGCTATCCCGATATCCATACGCGTTACTTTTGTGATACCCTCAAGGTATATCTTATCCACAGGCACACGCCCGTGGAACGCCAGCGACGCGAGTATGGAAAGCTTGTAGCGCGCGTCCAGCCCCTCCACATCGCTCGCGGGGTTTGCCTCCGCGTAGCCCAGCTCCTGTGCTTCTTTCAGCACCACGTCAAACTCCTGCCCAAAGTCGTCCATTTTCGACAGTATATAATTTGTCGTGCCGTTCACAATGCCGTATATTTCCGTGACCGTATTCGCCTGCATGGAATCGGTAAGCGCACGCAATATGGGGATGCCACCGCCCACCGCCGCTTCAAAATACAGCCCCGCGCCGCCCTGTTTTGCGGCCGCGTCAAGGTCGGGCCAGTTTTGGGAGATCATATCCTTGTTTGCCGAGACGACTGTCTTGCCCGCTTTAAGGCATTTTAACACAAACTCCTTGGCGGGCTCTATGCCGCCCATCACCTCGGCCACCATTGTGATCTCGCCGTCGCTTAAGATCTCATCGATATCCTTCGCCTTTACGCTTTCGGGCACATCCACCGAATACGCGAGCGCCAGCGTCTTTTTCACTACCAGCCGCACGCCGTCCTTGTGCTCTATATTTTTGCTTTCCCGCTGTATCAAACGGTAGATACCGCCGCCGACGGTACCCATCCCCAATATCGCGATTTTGATCTCTTTCATAGCCATCTTCTCCTGCTCATACATTTTTTGCGTATATCTTTTCCAGCCCCAGTAAAGTCAATGTGGGCACGATCTCGTCTATCACGTGCTTGCTTTCGCCCGCGATCAGCCCCGCGAAGCCACCGGTCGCAATGACCTTTGCCTCCCCCAGCTCCTTCTTCATTTTCTCCACAAGATACTGTACCTGCCCGACATATCCATAGATAATGCCCGCCTGCATACCCGAAACCGTGCTTTTGCCTATGACAGACCTGGGCTTCACAAGCTCGATGCGCGGCAGCTTAGCCGCGTTGCTGGTAAGCGCTTCCGCCGCGATACGCACGCCCGGGCAGATCGCCCCGCCTATAAAATCACCATCCGCGGAGATAGCGCCAAAGCTGGTCGCCGTGCCGAAATCGATCGTGATGACCGGCCCGCCGAACAGTTCATACGCCGCCACGGCGTTTACGATCCTGTCCGCCCCCAGTTCCTTCGGGTTATCATATTTAATATTGATACCCGTTTTAATGCCCGGGCCAACAAACATCGGCCTTTGGTCAAAATACTGGCGCGCCATATGCTCGAGCGTGTAGTTGACGGACGGAATGACCGAGGATGCGATCATTCCGTTCACTACGCTGGGTGAAAGATGCAGGTAATTGAAAAACGCGTGCATATTTACACCATACTCGTCCGACGTTAGGTCTATATTCGTGGCAATGCGGAACGAATGCTTCAGCACACCCTCTTCAAACAAGCCGCATTTTATGTTCGTATTGCCCACATCCATCGCGAATATCATACCGCCGCCCTCTCCTTCGGCCGGTCCAGCGAAGGGATAGATTTCCTGAGCGCCATTACCACGAACGGGCAGACGATCAGCGCGATCACCGCTTCGGGTAGGCCGTTTGTGAGCGCCACACCCCAGATCAGCGCGTTTGCGCCGACGGCGTTCAGCGTATAGGCCGCTTGCAGCGCGTCAAAAACGAGCGCCCGCACCATGAGCAGGTAACCGAATGTGTTCACCAGCGAACCCACCGCGCTCGCCAAAAACAAACCGCCGCGCGGCATTTTTCCCTTAAGCGCCCGCTCCATCGCCCATGTCGCCACGGGGATCAACAGGCGCGGGATGACCAGGCAAAGTATATAGCCCGCCGGGTTTTCGGAAAGCGCGACCTGCGAAAGCGCGTCCGGCGCCATGAAAAGCTGCGCAATGCTGGTCAGTATAAACACCAGCGAAAGGCCCATGCCCATCTTAAGGCCCAGCACCAGCGTGCCGATGATCACGGGCAGGCACATAATCGTTATGACGGCAAACGGCAGCGGTATATACCCCACCGGCGTAAACCCGAAAAGCAGCATTAGGCCCATAAGAACCGCCATAAACACAATCGATCTCGTCTTCTTTTTCATTGTAACCTCCGCTCGAGTTCCCGCTTTTCCGGGATACCCGTCTTTGAAAAACTATACGATCTATATGCGCCGTGCGGTTTGCCAGGTAAGCGCTGATTAACTCGTGGTCAGATTGGCGAGACTATTTTTTCAAGATTGGCGTTTTCAGGTTCCATTGCTAGCAGCGCTATCAGTGGGTTCTGANNCCAAGATTGGGAAAATAGGCCGCCAAGCTGGTCGCGCTATTTGATCAGCGCTTACCTGGGGCAATACCGCCGGTTGTTTTATGCTATCCATATTATAACAGCCTGCGCACGCTTTGCCAACGCATTTGTTAACGCGAGGCGTGGCCCATTTGTAATGCCATTCAGTGCCGCAAGCTTGATTTCTAAGTAAACGATGATTAAAT
>DOMW01000233.1:0-3368 GCA_003510345.1 Clostridiales bacterium
TCCGCCGATGTGATCAACGCGATCGCGGCACATCACGGCGATGTGGAGCCGCAGACAGTGGAAGCGGTGCTGGTGCAGGCCGCGGACGCGATATCCGCAGCCCGGCCGGGCGCCCGGCGCGAATCGCTCGAGAACTATATCAAACGTCTTGAAAATCTCGAAGAAATTGCAAATTCATTCAAAGGTGTGGAAAGGTCCTACGCCATACAGGCGGGCAGGGAAGTAAGAATCATTGTCCGCCCGGAAGACATCGATGACGCGGGAACCAGCCTGATTGCCAGAGATATCGTTAAGAAGATCGAAAATGAGCTCGATTATCCCGGCCAGATCAAAGTGAACGTGATCCGGGAAACGCGAGCGACAGACTACGCAAAGTAAAAGAAGAGGGTCAAAAGGCCCTCTTTTTCTATGAGTTGACGCAAAGCAAATACATGGTATACTAGAAATATATTTACAGGATCAAAAAAAGGGAGAGGGACACCCCATGAGAGATAGCGAGTTGGTTCGAAATGCGTATAGGCTTATTTTAGGCCGGGAACCGGAAAATGAGACTTGTTTAAGTTTAGAATTTAATGATGTGTATTCGTTAAGAAAACATTTCATGCAATCCGAGGAATTCCAGAGTTTGTTAAGTGACAATACGTATATGAATCATTATTACAGCATTACTACATTTGAGGAATATGATGAGTTTATTGAGTTATGCAAGCAATACGAGAAAGACCAAGAAGCGCTGTTAAAGGTTTGTGCGGAATATATACTTGATCCGCAGCCGTTTTTTAAGCTGTTTGGCAGCATGCCGTATGAGGGTGATCCTTTTTCGCGTGAGTATGCGGATTGGGAATTCGCTTTTTTCGAGTTCCTTTCCGGGCAAAAGTATTTCAGCGGCAATGAAGGGGCGGGAATGGAGACCGAAGAACTATCGGCCACCCTGTTTTATCCATGTCAGTCGCAAATACGTTCGTTTGAGAGGTGCGCGAAGTTTTTAAAAGCCATACGCCCGAACGCTGGCGACCGTGTTTTTGAGATGGGATTTGGATGGGGCGCTCTTTTAGAGGCGTTGGGGCGGTGCGGCTGCCGTGTCGCGGGCCTGGATGTATCTAAAACACTGTGCGAATATGTAAAAAGACGGCTGGGTGACCAAAACATCGAAGCCAACCTTATCAACGGTTCGTTCTTTGCTATTGAGCAGGTTGAGGGGACGTTTGATTGTATTATTTTTGAATCCAGCTTTCATCATTGTGCGGATCCTGTGCGGCTGATGAACATAGTAAGCAAAAAACTGGCGGTAGGAGGCAGGCTTATATTTCTTGATGAGCCTGTCTATCCTGTGCTAGACCGTCCGTGGGGGGTGACACGGTATGATGGACAGGCGCTTATGGCGGTGCGCATGCAGGGCTGGCTGGAATATGGTTTTCGTGCGGATTTTTTTGAGCAAATGTTACAAAGGGCGGGCTTAAAATTACAAGCTGCGCATCAGCAGGCTGTTGGCACACCGGTTTATGAGGCTGTTAAGATTTTGGATCAGTAGGTTCACATACACGCTTATGAATAAAACAAAGAAAGGGTAGGACTATGAAAGATTTAAAAGGAACAAAAACTGAGAAATGCCTAAACGACGCTTTTGCCGGGGAATCCATGGCGCGCATGAAGTATACATATTACGCGTCGCAGGCGAAAAAAGACGGCTATGAGCAGATTTCCGCAATCTTTACGGAAACGGCGGCGAACGAAAAGGAGCACGCCGAGCTTTGGTTCAAATGGCTGCATCCGGGTAATAAAGTGCCGGGCACGATGGAAAACTTAAAAGACGCGGCTGCGGGCGAACATTACGAAACAACCGAAATGTACCCTTCTTTCGCGGAAATTGCTAAAGAAGAAGGTTTTGATGAGATCGCGCGGCAGTTTGCGGGTGCGGGGCATGTGGAAAAGGCTCACGAGGAACGGTATAATAAGCTTCTTTCCAATATAGAATCTGGCAAAGTATTCGAGCGGGAAGAAGAAACAATTTGGCAGTGCCGTAATTGCGGGCACCTTCAAAAAGGTAAAGCAGCGCCTGCGGAATGCCCGGTGTGCAAACACCCTAAAGCGTATTTTCAACTGATGGAGGATAACTTCTAGGCTGAAAGGAAAGGGACGTATGAAGGACAGTGAACTTGTACGAAATGCGTACAGGCTTATTTTAGGGCGGGAACCGGAATCGGAAGCGGTTCTTGATATGGAATTTCTGGATGTGTATGCGCTGCGGAAGCAATTCATGCAGTCCGAAGAGTTTCAGTCGCGTTTGAAAAATGACACTTACTTAAACCATGTCTACCGCATTGATTCATTTGAGGCGTACGACAAGTTTATCGAAGCATGTAAACAGTGTGAAGAGATCGGACTTGATATGAGACAAACGGTATGGCCGCATGTGCAGTTTGAAAAAGAGAGCTTTTTTAAGCTTTTTGGCAGCGTACCGCCCAAGTGCGATCCGTTTTCAAAAAAATATGCGAATTGGGAATTTGCCTTTTTCGAGTTCCTTTCCGGGAGAAAATATTCTCTGGATAATGAAGGTGTGCTTGATATATCGCAATTTTTGGAGCAACCGCCCAATATACTCTATCCGCTTGACGTGCAAATTAAGTACTATCAAAAATATGCGGGATTTTTAGAGGTGATACGCCCGAAAACCGGTGACCGCGCATTGGAAATGGGTTTTGGGCGGGGTGCACTGCTTGAGGTGTTGGGGCGGTGCGGTTGCAGGGTTGCGGGACTTGACGCATCGCCGAGTTTTTATGAATATACTAAAAACCGGCTGAGCAGCCAGCATATTGAGGCTGAACTGATCCAAGGGCCGTTTTTTGATATCAATCAGATTTCGGGAGTATTTGATCTCGTTATTTTTGAAGCCAGCTTCCATCATTGTATGGATCCTGTGCGGCTGCTTGGCATGGTAAACAAAAAGCTGGCAATCGGCGGCAGGGTTATATTTATGAGCGAGCCTATTGATCCGTCGTCTGACCGGCCATGGGGTTTCGTGCGGTATGACGGGGAAACGCTTATGGTGGCGCGCAAGTTCGGCTGGCTGGAATATGGTTTTCGCACGGACTTTTTTGAGCAGCTGCTTAATCGGACGGGTTTCGAAGTGCGTGCGGTGCATCCGCAAACAAACGATGCGCCGATGTATGAGGCTGTTAAAGTTTCGGATTAGTTTAGCGTTTATAAATGGGATTGCCGCGCGAAAACTGCTTTACAAATAGGCGCAGATGGTTTATACTAGTGAAAGTCTCTTGACGATAACATTGATTAAGAGACTTTTTTTCGGGGTGTAGCGCAGTTTGGTAGCGCGCTTCGTTCGGGACGAAGAGGCCGCAGGTTCAAATCCT
>DOMW01000233.1:3406-7678 GCA_003510345.1 Clostridiales bacterium
TGGTGCACCTGTTTTTGACGCTTACAAACGGCTCACCGCATGCTATACTTATAATGGGTGAAGAGAATTTATATTTTGTTGGATTCTGAAGCAGTGCTATGACATTCCGCAAAAAGTTGCGATTATCCGGGACACAAATTAAAATGGGAGGATCATATCGGTGGAATCAAAAGATATAAAACTTCTGAGGAAAAATGTTCCTGATGCTGGCTTGGCTTCTTCTATTGGTGACTTGAATAACGAAGGGCTACCTACTTTGACGCCCTATTTACTAAAAGGAGAAAAGCCCCGTCCGGCAATTATTGTCTGTCCGGGCGGATCATTTCAATTTAGAGCGCCTTGTGAAGGCGAGCCAATTGCAAAGTGGCTAAATCAAATAGGAATACATGCTTTTGTTTTAAATTATCGGGTCGCTCCTTATACGCCATTTGCTTCTACAAAAGATGCTGTGCGAGCGGTTAGGTATATTCGTTATCATGCGTTGAATTTAAACATTGATCCTAATCGAATTGGTATGATAGGATTTTCAGCGGGGGGCTATCTCACCTCTTTTATCGGAACCCACTTTGAAAATGGAATTACGGAACTGGAAAGCCGAAATGCGCAAATTATGTCAATGCTTTTGGGAGAACCGGATTTTAACGATCCTATTGATCAAATGAGTGCTAAACTTAATGCGATCATTTTATGTTATGCTGAGACAGCCCCCTTTTCTAAAGAAAAATTGCCGCCGGATTCTTTTTTGACAAAAGATATTACAATGGATGAATTAATAGACTTTACTTCAAATCACAGGCATGTTACCGAGAATACCCCACCAAGTTTTCTATGGGTCACAGCGACTGATCACTGGAATTTTCAGCACCAAAATTTGCTTTTCGCTCAAGCGTTAAATGAGCTGAATCTGCCATTTGATATGCATATATTCTTCAAAGGTGCCCATGGTTTAGGATTAGGTGAGGCTGAACCTTCGGTAGCAATCTGGCCAAAACTTTGTGAAAATTGGCTTCATGGATTAAGTTGGTTGTAGGAATACTGCTGTCAAGGGTAATGCCGCAACCTCCGACGTATTAAGCGCGCCGATGAAGTTGCGGCGTTAGCTTTCGTCTCATACGCAGCGGGTACTGCACCCGCTGTATCGCCCATCAGGAGGCTCTAATAGGAAGATCCAAAAGCAAACACGAACATATCGGCACGTATAGCAAATTTGCGCAACACAGTATGGAACCGATCTTGCCAAAGATAATGCTCTATAAGTAAATTAATTTGCCCTACTACTAATCCACGGTCAAAAAGTTGGATTCAATAAAATGTGATTAGTATAACGCAGCGCCGCGTGGGCATTGTGTTTAGTTTTTCACCCCGCACAGCCCCGCGCAAGCGCCATCCCGCCGACTATCACGCCGAGGATCGCCATAAGGAAGAGTATGATGGCAAGCACAGCCAGCACAATACACACCGTGCCGATGGCCTTACCGGCGCGTGCCGCTTTGTCCGTCCTGTCCGACCGCAGTATCCCGTTGCCTGTCGCAACGGCCACAATAGCCAGTACAAAACCGACGAACGCCAAAAAACCGGTACTTAGGTTGGGGACTACGGCGGGGAGAAGGGCCAGTATGTTGCAGCCAAGCGCCAAAAGGCCAAAAATCAATGATACCATAGTGGTTGACACCCTTTCACTCGAAAAAATACAATATATGTAATAATTATTGCCTTATTACATATATACCCCATTTCTTCAGGGTGACACAGCGGACTCGTAATCAAACATCTCGTCCATTTCCACAAGCTCGTTTACCATAAAGGCGCGGATATAATCGCTGTCTTTGGAAATGGAATGGATGTAGTACCCATTTTTCAGATAAAACGCCACAGCCGAGCGCATTTTAGACGCGGTGTGCAGCGTGATGGCGCGTACCCCGCGCGCAAGGCATTCCAGTTTTACTTTTTCCAGCAGCAGGCCGCCTATACCCAGGTTTTGTACATCGGGCAGCATGGAAAAACGGCTCAGGTAGGCGATGCCCTCCCGTTTGACCGCAAAGCGTACACTGCCCACAGTCTCGCCGTCTATTTTAGCGATATACACATATTTATGCCGGATATCACGCAGCACGTCGTCCGGCGTTTCGTAAAGCGCGGCAATTTTCTCGCGTTTGCGCACTTCATTCGCGTAAAGGTCGAACGCCTTTTTTGTGATTGCGCGCACGCCCAGCGCGTCGTCCTCCGTTGCCCGTAGCAGTAGTATTTGTTCCATGCGTGACCACCTTTTTACCTCTCCATTAATATCTTGTGAAGCGCATCCAAAAGCGCGTTCACATCCGCCTTGCTTATCACATAAGGCGGCACAAGGCGCAGCGTGTTCGCGCCCGCCGTGCCCACAATAAAGCCTTTCTGAAAGAGCTGCCCGCGTACCTGCGCGGCTTTTCCGCCCTCCATAAGCTCCATGCCCAGCATCAGCCCCGCCCCACGCACTTCTTTTATCGCCGACGGCAGTTTATCTTGCAGCGCGCATAGCGCGTCTTTCAAGTATTGCCCGAGCTCGCGTACCCGCGCGAGCATAGAGCCGTCCATGCGCCCCACAACATAGTTTGCCGCGGCGCAGGCAAGCAGCCCGCCGCCGAATGTGGAGCCGTGGTCGCCGGGGGAAAAATACGCGGCGGTTTCTTCTTTGGCCAAGCACGCGCCAATCGGCAGCCCGCCGCCCAGCGCTTTTGCCAGCGTGACGATATCCGCCTCCACCTGCGCGCCCTCTATGGCGAGAAATGTGCCCGTGCGGCCCATCCCCGTCTGTATTTCATCCGCGATTAAAAGCGCGCCATGCTGTTTGCACAGCGACGCTAAATGGCGCATATATTCCGCCGAAAGCGGAAGCACGCCGCCCTCGCCCTGCACCGGCTCAAAAATGACCGCGCACGTATCCGCGTTAATGGCGTTTTTCGCCATTTCAAAATCGTTCGCGTCGATATACGTCCAGTTGTAAGCGCCCGGCTCAAACGGCTCGTGGAATTTATCCTGCCCTGTCGCGGTCAGCGTCAGGAGAGTGCGCCCGTGGAAGCTGTTTTTCAGCGCCACGAAATGGGCGGTTTTCTTGCCGCGCTTAAACGCGCGCATCTTTGCCAGCTTGACGGCGCATTCGTTTGCTTCCGCGCCGCTGTTGGCGAAAAACACCCTGCCCATACCCGTTTTTTCGCACAGCGCCCGCGCCAGCGTTGCCTGCGGTTCATTGTAGAATTGACTGCTGGTGTGAACCAGTTTTGCCGCTTGTTCGCTCACCGTTTTTACAAATCCCGCGTCCGCGTATCCCAGCGCGTTTACCGCGATACCGGCGAAAAAATCCGTATACTGCCTGCCTGCCGTGTCATAAAGCTTTGCGCCCTCGCCGTGCGTAAAGCACACAGGCTGGCGCTCGCCAAACACCGGCATATAATATTTTTGATCCAACTGTTTTATTTGCTCTAAATCCATCATATTGCTCACCTCATTTTACCCCGTTACCATTGTTCCAATGCCTGAATCCGTAAAGATTTCCAATATCAGCGGATGGGGGATGGTGCCATTCAGGATATGCGTGCGCTTCACACCCTGCTCCAGCGCCTTTAAGCAGCTCTTCACTTTTGGCAGCATACCGCCTACGATCTTTCCATCGTCTATCATGTGTATGATATCGTTTCTCGACGCCACATACAGCAGGGTATCCGGGTCGTCCGCTACTGTCCGCACGCCGTCCGTATCCGTCAAAAACACCAGCTTTTCCGCTTTTAAGGAAGCGGCCACAGCCCCCGCCACCGTATCCGCGTTGATATTGTAGCTCTCGCCGTTCTCTCCCACGCCGATGGGCGCGATCACCGGAATATACTGGTCGCCCGAAAGTGTTTTCAAAAGCGTCGTGTTGATCGAGTTGATCTTGCCCACATTGCCGTAATCCACACCGTTTTTGGGCGGCGCTTTCTCCGCCTTGATGATGTTTCCGTCTATGCCGCACAACCCGATCGCCGAAGCGCCCATGCCATTCAGTTTTGCTACGATCTGCTTGTTGATCTTGCCGGTAAGCACCATCTGCACGACTTCCATCGTCTCGTCGTCCGTTATGCGCACGCCGTCCACAAACTGCGGCTGCACATCCAGCTTTTTGAGCATACTGTTGATGTCCGGCCCGCCGCCGTGCACCAGTATGGGGTTCATGCCCACAAACTTCAGCAGCGTTACGTCCTCCATGATTTTTTTTGTGAGTTCGTCGTCCTGCATGGCGGCCCCGCCGTATTTTATGACGAT
>DOMW01000233.1:7698-14411 GCA_003510345.1 Clostridiales bacterium
TTATCCTGGTATTGCCCCATCATTTTTTCGCTGTAATCCATAAAAATGCCCCTTTCGTCACAGATACCACGCCACGCGCGGCAAACCGTGTGTCTCGGAAAAACCGTTCATGATGTTGAAGTTCTGTATGGCCTGCCCCGCCGCGCCTTTAATAAGGTTATCCGTGCACGACACGGCGACGCAACGACCCGTCCGCGCGGAAATATCGAACCCAATGACGCAGTTGTTGGAACCGACCACCTGCTTTAACTCGGGCAGTTCACCGGCGGGAAGCGCGTGGGTGAACGGCTTGTCGTCATAAATTTCATATGCTTTCGCGATATCCCCGGCGGAAACGCCCGGCGCGAGGCGCGCGTAGCATGTGGCGAGTATGCCGCGCTTCACGGGCAGCAGATGCGGCGTAAAAAGCAGCGTGACATCCCCGCCCGAAAGCTTGCCCAGTTGTTCTTCTATCTCGGACGTATGCCGGTGGCGCACTGCCGAATACGCTTTGAAGTTATCCGTCGTCTCGCAGTAGGAAAACGCGAGGGACTCTTTGCGGCCCGCGCCCGAAACGCCCGATTTCGCGTCGATCACGATCCCCTCGCTTTCGATCAGCCCGCCCATTAAAAGCGGGGCGAGCGCGAGTATGCTTGTCGTGGTGTAGCAGCCGGGGTTTGCCAGCAGCTTCGCGCCTTTTATTTTATCGTAAAAAAACTCGGGCAGGCCGTACACGGCGGCGCTGTTTACTTCTTTTTCCGTGTGCGCCATGCCGTACCATTCCTCGTAGACGGCAGGGTCGTCATAGCGGAAATCGCCCGAAAGGTCGATCACGCGGACGCCCGCGTCAAGAAATTGCGGCGCCATCTTCATGGATTGCCCGTGCGGCAGGCACAGGAACACCACGTCGCTCGCGGCGGCGATTTGGCCTACATCGCCCGCCGAGAGGGGCAGCGGCCGTATCGTTTTAAAATTCGCGTATACGTCGGCCATATCCTTGCCCGCAAAATTTTTCGAAACGGCATACTTCACGCTTACGCCGCCGTGCGCCGCAAGCAGGCGGAGCAATTCCGCGCCCACATATCCAGTTGCGCCTATCACGCTTACATTAATCATTTTTTGTAAACTCCACTTTCCGGCAATGTGTTGCCCTTCCGCATTTTTTTCATAATTATACATCTACATGAATAATTATGCAACATGTTTTTTATGTTTTTATTGAAAAACTTCCCGCTTTGTGCTACCCTACTCAAGGTAAATAATAATAAGAAACAATACAAAATGCAATGCTAACGAGGAGAAACGAAGCTATGAAGAAAATGATACTTGTCGCGCTTGCCGCGGTTTTGTGTTTTTCGCTTGCCGCTTGCGCAAACGCGGCGGATGAGAGCGCGAATGAGCTGGCGGAGCTTGCCGCGCTCGCCAAAGAACTGGACGACACGATAGGCGTGGAACAAGCGGCGGAGGAAGCCGCCGCGGCTGCATCCGCGGAAGCGTCCGCCGAGCCGTCTGAAGCGCCTTCGGAAGAACCGTCCGCCGCGCCTTCTGAGGAAACCGGCGACCTCGACATATTTGGCAACGGGTCTATAGACGGGATCAACGCGGAAAAGATCGTATCGGTGTCGCCGGCCGGCACGGAGATCGTGTGCGCGCTGGGCGGGGAAGACCGGCTTATCGGCAGGGACGAGTATTCCAACTATCCCGAGAGCGCGCAAAGTGTGGAGGTTGTGGGGGATTTTAACGGCCCGGATGTGGAAAAGATCGTTTCGCTTGAGCCGGATGTGGTGCTTATGGCGGATAAACTGCAACAGGACGCTATCGACCGGCTCACAGAGATGGACATTCCCGTACTGATGGTGAACGCGACCAAGCTGGAAGATATTCCGTATTCTTACGAGTTGATCGGTAAACTGCTGGGCGCGGAAGAAGAAGCGCAGGCGCTTGCGGATGAACTGAGCGCCGCGATCGCCGAAGCGGAAGGCGCGCAGCCCGCCACACCGCAAACCGTCTATTACGCAATGACTTACGGTGACGCGGGCAACTGGACGAGCGGCCCGGGCAGCTTCATTTATTCGATGATAGAGATCGCGGGCGGCAAACCAGTGCCGGACGACCCCAGCCTTCCGAGTTGGGTGGAATACCCGGTGGAAGACCTCGCGGCAGCCGACCCGGAGGTCATACTCGTCGATTCAAGCATGGGTTCGGGCGGCGACNNTTTCGGGCGTACCCGGCTACGGCGACCTTTCCGCCGTGCAAAACGGCAATGTGCACGAGATCAACGCAGATATCTTCACGCGCCCCGGCCCGCGCATCGTGGAAGCGATCCGCACGTTAAGCGACATATTGAATGGGTAAATGACAAACCGGCGCGCAAAAACAAAATGGCTGCTCCCCGTGCTGCTGCTGGGCGGCGCCATCGCGTTTGTGTGCGCCTTTTTTGTGGGCAGTTCGGGCGTTTCCTTCGAGGCGTTTACCAGCCTCCTGGACGGTACGGCGTCCGTTGCCACACAGAATATCTTTTTGAATATCCGCCTGCCGCGCGCCATAGGCGCGTTCGCCGTGGGGGCGGCGCTCGCTGTATCCGGCTGCGCGTTGCAGGGCGTGTTTAAGAACCCTATGGCCGACCCGTTTGTGCTGGGCATTTCCTCGGGCGCGTCTCTCGGGGCGACCATCGCGATGGTGTTTTTTTCCGGGATGACGCTGTTCGGTACGGGCATGATCACCGCGATGAGCTTTGCGTGCGCGCTGCTTGCCATGTTTCTGGTGCATTCCATCGCGCGCGTGCGCGGCAAGGTCTCCACCTTCTCCCTTCTTCTGAGCGGCTTTGCCGTAAGCGCGCTTTTAACGGCTGTCGTGTACCTGCTGATGATACTGAACCGCGACAAGATGGAACAGGTGATTTTGTGGAACATGGGTTCGCTTTCCTCCATCAGCTTCACAAAACTTTCCGTCGCGCTGCCCATACTTGCCGTCTGCTCGGCGCTGTTGATGCTGCACGCCCGGCCGCTCAATATCATGCTCAACGGCGAGGAAGTCTCGGAAAGCCTGGGTGTAAATACGCAAAAGACGACGAGGAACCTGCTTATCTTAACGGCGCTTCTCTCCGCGACGGCGGTCGCCATGAGCGGCATCATAGGGTTTGTGGGGCTGATGATACCGCACCTGCTTAGGCTTATAGTCGGGCCGGACCACAAAAAGCTCATGCCTTTAAGCCTTGTTTTGGGTGGCGTTTTTTTGCTTGCCTGCGACATTGTGGCGCGTGTGGCGCGGCCGGGGCAGGAGCTTCCCGTGGGCGTGATCACGGCGCTTGTGGGCGTGCCGTTCTTTATTTTCCTGCTGCGCGGCGGCAGGCGGGGTGGGGGCGGCATATAATGGGTATTGAACTGAGAAATGTTTTTTATACGATCAACGGCGCGCCCATTTTGCGTGGCGTATCGCTTTCCCTCACGCGCGGCATGATGGGGTTGATCGGGCCGAACGGCGCGGGGAAGACGACGCTGCTGCGCATCATTTCCGGCTATATCCGCCCGGATGAAGGCGCTGTGCTGCTGGACGGCACGCCGGTTGCTGACCTGGACAGCAAGGCCCGCGCGCAAAAGATGGCGCTGGTGCCGCAGAATTACGCGTTCGATTATGATTTTACCGTACTGGAAACGGTGCTGATGGGCAGGAACCCGCATAAAAAAGCGTTTGAGGCGGATACGCGTGAGGATATCCGCATGGCGCGCGATTGTATTGAAAAGGCGGGGATCGGCGCGCTTGCGGACCGCTCTGTGCTTGGCCTTTCGGGCGGCGAATGGCAGCGCATGATTATTGCGCGGGCGCTGTGCCAGCAAAGCAAGGTGCTGCTTTTAGACGAGCCGGTTTCCAATCTCGATATCCGGCATCAGGTGGGCATACTTGCCACAGTGCGGGAGTTGGCGGCCGAACACGGGCTGCTGTGCCTCTGTGTGCTGCATGACCTAAACCTTGCCTATCATTACTGCGACGAGATCACGCTCCTGAAGGAGGGCCGCGTTTTCGCGGCGGGCGCCCCCAGGCAGGTGATGACAAAAGATGTGCTCGAGCGCGTATACGAAACGGGGATCAACCTGTTCAAAGCAGGGGAAGATACCTTTATACTGCCCGTGATGAAGGGTTGAAAACAAAACGTAATAATGCTACTATTACGAAGCATGCTTACAAATAGAGAAGGAAAAAGGATATGGCAAAGCAAAAAGACGGGTTTGTAGAACACATCACACCGCAGGCGGAGGATTTTTCCCGCTGGTATACGGATGTGATCAAAATGACGGACATGGTGGATTATTCCGAGGTGAAGGGCGCCATGGTCATAAAGGCTTACGGTTACGGCATTTGGGAACTGATGCAGCGTGAGATGGACGACCGCTTCAAGGCGACCGGCCACAAGAACGCGTATTTTCCGCTCTTGATCCCGCGGCATTTGCTGGAAAAAGAGGCGGAGCATGTGGAAGGGTTTGCGCCCGAAGTGGCGTGGGTCACAAAAGGCGGCGGCGAAGAGCTCGCGGAGCCGCTGGCTATCCGCCCCACATCCGAAACGATATTCTGTTCCATGTACGCGAAATGGGTGCAGAGCTATCGCGACCTGCCCGTGCTTTTAAACCAGTGGTGTAACGTACTGCGGTGGGAAAAAAGCACGCGCCCGTTCCTGCGCACATCTGAATTTTTGTGGCAGGAAGGGCACACGGTACACGCAACGCAGCAGGAAGCGGAAGAAGAAACCAGGCGTATGCTGGGCGTGTATGTGGATTTTGCGGAAAATGTGCTGGCAATCCCTGTGGTTTCGGGCCGCAAAAGTGAAAAAGAAAAATTCGCGGGCGCGCTGCACACCTATACGATGGAAGCGCTGATGCTGGATGGCAAGGCGCTGCAAATGGGCACGTCGCATAACCTCGGGCAGAATTTCGCGAAAGGGTTCGATATCCAGTTTCTTGATAGGGACAACCAGCTAAAATATGTATGGCAGACGTCGTGGGGCACTTCCACGCGCATGATCGGCGGCCTTATTATGGTGCATGGCGACGAGCGCGGGCTTAAGCTGCCGCCTAAAGTAGCGCCCACGCAGTGCGTGATCGTTCCAGTGGCGGCGCACAAGCCGGGTGTGACGGAAATGGCGGAGGAGCTTTTTATCAGCATCAGGGAAGCGGGCGTGCGCGTGGAACTTGACGACCGCGACCAAAGCCCGGGCTGGAAGTTCAATGACTGGGAGATGAAAGGCGTGCCGGTGCGCATCGAGATCGGCCCGCGGGATATCGAGGCGGGCGTGTGTATGACGTTTCGCCGCGACACGCTGGAAAAAGCCGGTAAACCGATCATGGGCATCGCGGCCACAGTGCGGGATATGCTGGACGATATACAAAAGAATATGCTTGAGACGGCGCGCGCTTTTCGTAATGAACATACGTTTGCAGCCACCACATGGGATGAATTCATGGACAGGATAGAAAACGGACGCGGGTTTGTGAAAGCGATGTGGTGCGGGGATGCGCAGTGCGAGGCCGAAATAAAGGAACAAACAGGCGTGACCACGCGCTGTATGCCGTTCGAGCAGCAAAACCTCTCCGCTGTTTGCGTACATTGCGGCAAGCCGGCAAAACAGATGATGTATTTTGCCCGCGCGTATTAGGTGAGCGGGGAATAAAGCGGACTTGTAGATTTCCGGGCAGTTTTCGTTCATGATACACTGCCACGAACACAAACTGCCTGCGATTTAATCAGCACTTGTTTGGTTTACATTTGATATTTATCGTTTTTCAATAAAATTTTATTGACTTTCCGCACAGTTTACACTATACTCCTATCAAATTATTGTTTTGCGGGATGGTGAAACTATGAGTTCCAAAAGACGAAACACGGTTGCGGATATTTTTAATGTTGTGATTATCGCGGGCATGTTGCTGCTTCTCGCGCTTTTTGTGGCTTTGCCTTTCCTTACGGATCTGGTTTCCGACCGCTTTTGGGCGCTCGCGCCATCCATGATCTTTTTTTACGCGGGCGGCGTGTTGGCGCTTTGGTTTTTATATCTGCTGCGCAAACTGATTTTAAGCGTGCGCGCGGGTAATCCGTTCACGAAGCAAAATGTGGAATACCTGAAAAAACTCTCCTTTTCTCTCCTTTTTCTGATGGGGGATTTCATTTTTATTTCTTGCTTCATACCTTCCGTTTCCAAAATGCTGTGTATCGGCTTACTGCTTCTCGGCTTTCTCAGCGCGCGCGTACTCGCCTACCTTGTGGGGCGCGCGGCGGAATACCGCGAAGAAGTGGACCTCACGGTTTAGGGAGGGGAGCGGCATGGCGATTATTGTAAACCTGGATGTAATGATGGCAAAGCGCAAGGTCAGCTTGAACGAGCTTTCCCAGCGTGTGGATATTTCACTTGCCAACCTTTCCATACTAAAAAACAACAAATGCCGCGCCATCCGGTTTTCCACATTAAACGCGCTTTGCAAGGCCCTTTCCTGCCAACCTGCCGATTTACTGGAATACGCGCCCGACCCAATGGAAGAGATGGATATAGAGTAATACGAATCCCGGATAGAAAACGGAAAACGGCAGGATACACATATGTTCCGCTGGGGGCGTGGCTAATGCACGTTGATTTTTCTGTTTCACCCACGGCGGCGTGTCATTTGATACGCCCTTGCCCCGCCGGGCGCCTTTCTTTTCCTCTATTTTTCCCCGTTCGGCGCGCGGGTGGGCGGTGAAGAATGGAT
>DOMW01000254.1 GCA_003510345.1 Clostridiales bacterium
TATAATGCGCCGCAGGTTCCTTGGCCCAGGGGGAATACCCGCGCCTTAAAAGGGATACATGATCAAGGGCGCGGCGGTAAAAAAATATTTTGCTTCACCGCCCGCCTGTAGTACAATAGAACTATGGAAGAAACGGCGGCGTTGTTTTATAAAGAATTGGACGCGTTATACGACGCGGGCGACCTTTCCCAAGTGGAAGCCTTTTTGCTGGACGCCAAAAAGCAAGCGCAAGGGGGCGGGCAAAATCTGGTTATGGCGCAAAGCGAATTGGGCGCATTTTACCGCGGCGTTGGGCGGTTTGTTGAGGCTATCCGCGCGTTTTTACAAGCGGGCGAAGCCATCGCAAGCGTTTTTGGCGAAGAATCGGCGGAATATGCCACGAATTTAAACAACCTCGCGGGGGCCTACCGCATGGCGGGCAGGCACGTGGAAGCGCTCCCGCTGTTTGAGCGGGCGATGCGCATTTATGAAAAAACAATAGGCGCGCAAACGTTTCATTACGCGAGCGCGCTGAATAATGTCGCGCTGCTGCACCGGGAACTGGGCGCGTATCAAAAGGCGGCGGCGCATACGGAAGAATCACTTGCTATTCTGGAACATTGCGAAGACTGTGAAGAACAGTACGCGACAGGGCTTTCCAACCTTGCCGCGCTTTACGGGCTGACGGGCGACGCAATAAAAGCGAAGCAGACGCTCGCGCTTGCGCTTTCCCGGTTCGAGCGGCTCAATTACGACAATGTACACTATGCGGCGGCGCTTTGCGGCCTCGCGGCGGAGCAATACAACGCGGGCGAATACGGGCGGGCGAAGGCGACTTACGAAAAAGCGGGCGCTATGCTGCTGTCGATACTCGGCGAGAATACGGATTATGCCGCGATATGCGAGGGGATGGCGCAGGCCTGCGCAAAGCTGGGCGAATGGGAGGCCGCTGTTTGCCGGGAGAAGCAGGCGCTTGCCATCTATGAAAAACTGCTCGGCCCGGAGCACGAGCGAGCGGCTTTATGCAGGGCGCGGCTTGCGGCGTGGAAGGAACGGGCATGAAGGGAATGGAGCTGGCGCGGCGGTATTACGAGGAATATGGCGCGCCCATGATAGCGCGGGACTTTGCCCAAGAGTGCGGTAAGATCGCCTGCGGGCTGGTGGGCGAGGGGTCGGAATGCTTTGGGTTTGACGACGAGCTTTCGCGCGACCACGACTTTGGCGCGGGGTTTTGCATATGGCTTGCCGATGAGGACGCGAAAGATTTTGGAAGCGAGCTGGACGAGGCGTACCGGCGGCTGCCCGGTGAGTTTATGGGCTACCCCCAAAAAGAGACGGCGGTTGCCGGAAGCAAACGAACGGGCGTGATGCGTATACACGATTTTTACCAACGGTTCACCGGGCGGCGCGCACTGCCGGAGACGATAGACGACTGGCGGCGGATTCCCGAGGCGTTTTTGGCGACGGCTACAAACGGCTGTGTGTTTTCCGACGGGGCGGGCGTTTTTTCGGCAATGCGCACGGGCTACCTGGCGTATTACCCGGAGGACCTGCGCTTGAAAAAGATATGCGCGCGCGCGGCGGCGATGGCGCAGGCGGGGCAATATAACTACCCGCGTATGCTGCGGCGGGGCGACAAAGCTGCGGCGCTGCTGGCGCTTTCCGAATATGTAAAGGCGGCGTGTTCCATGGCCTATCTGCTGAACAGGAAGTACATGCCGTTTTATAAATGGGCGGCCCGGGGGCTTCTTAACATGGACAAACTGCCCGAATTGCACGGTATGCTGGGCGCGCTTTGCGGTGAGGAGACACCGCCCGGGCAAAGAACGGAACACATCGAGCAAATCGCGGCGTATGTGATCGAGGAGCTTGCGACGCAATCGATGACGGACCATGAAGACGGGTTTCTTCTCACCCACTGCGGCTGCATCTCGCAGCGGATAGGGGACGAACAACTGAGGCAAATGCACCATATGGCGGAATAGCCGGAGGACATTTATGGGTAAGGTTACGGATAAGATCATAAAGCGGGAATGGGCGATGTTTGACAAAGTAAACAGCGGCGCGGATATCCGTGCGGACTGCCAGGACGATTTTCCCACATTCCGCATCATGCGCGCCAGCCAGCTCGACGCGTGGGACGACGCAACGCGGGCGGCTTACCTGCGCGACCTGACGCAGGCGGAACGCGAGGGCCGGAACCTGGTTATGGAAAAGTACGCGTATATGATGGAATACACCGCGCCGGAGGAATTTGAGGCGATGCGGGAAAGCCTGCCGGAAATCACCGAAGAAAAGCGCGCGCTTGTGCGGGAGATCGCGGCGCGGCAGGTAGCGTGGCAGGAAGAGGTTGGCAAAGAATACCCGCGCCTCGTTTCCCGCGGGCGGCCCATTCGCCAAAGCGGGGACGGCCCGTTCGGCGTATCGGTGGAGACTTACACACTGGGGGAGTTGGCGTCGTATTCCATGGAAACGCTCAAAGCGTACAGCGAGTTTATGGACACGCTTGCGCGGCAGGGCGAAAACCTTGCAAAGATGATTTTGGAAAACACGGCGCGGATGTATGGGCATCCTTCCCTTGAAGCGGCGGAAGAATGGGCGGGCCGGGCAAAAGCATAGGCCCACGGCGCGATGGAAAGGCGGGAAAGCGCGGCGCATGAAGAAAAGTTTGCTGGTGATAGGGGGTAGTTATTTTCTCGGCAGGATGTTTACACTGCTTGCGGATAAGGCGGGCGCGTATGACATCACGGTATTAAACCGCGGGCGGTTCCCGTTCAAAACCGGGAATGTACGGCAGATCGTGTGTGACAGGCGCGACGGGGCGGCGCTTTCTTCGGTGCCGTTCGCAGATGGCTACGATGCAATAGTTGATTTTTGCGCGGAACTGCCGGGCGACTGCCAAACACTCTTTGCCGCGCTTAAAAACGTTTCGATCGGGCAGTATGTACACATTGGAAGCTGCGCCGTGT
>DOMW01000222.1:0-2697 GCA_003510345.1 Clostridiales bacterium
CAACGCAGCATGAAGCCAATTTTTCCAAAGATACTGCTCGATGTTAAGTTAGTTTGCTCCAGCCCTTTACCGGCAAGGAGCGGGCTTTAGGGTAAATTAAGTACACGCTGATTAAATCGTGGTCAGATTAGTGGTCTTTTTGTGGACGGCAGGTGGGCACGGTTTGTCTATGTTCCGGTTAGGAAAGCAGGATTTGAACCCGCCCCTGCACTGTTGATGAAAGCAAGGGTAACGTTTTCCACCGAGAATAGGTATGACGCCGCCGCTGGGCGTCAAGGGAGGGGCAGGAAGATTCGGTTTTTCCACCATTGTGGAGACCGACTCCCCTTCCCGATTTCGTCATTGCGGGTCAAGCCCGCAATGACGTGGCAGCAGCACAGTATAAGCGCTATTCGTGCCTTTAATGGAGTTTTTAGAACCGTAGGTTCTGAGCCGCCGGAGGTATATAATGCGCCGCAGGCTCCTTGGCCAAAAAGGAATACCCAAAAGCAAACACAACACACAAAACACACCCCAGCTATCAATCCTCGCCAGTCGGCAAATAAAAAGTTACAGTCGTTCCCACCCCCGGGCTGCTCTGCGCTGAAACACTGCCGCCGTGCAGTTCAATGATTTGGCGCACGATGGGCAGCCCCAGCCCGCTGCTGCCGCTTTCGCTTCGCGCGGCGTCCGCCTGGAAAAAGCGGTCCCATATATGCGGCAGGTCTGTTTCGCTGATACCCACCCCGTCGTCTTCCACCGTGCCTTTTATCCTGCCCGGTTCCGTTTGCAGCGTCAGGCGGACAAACCCGCCGCTTTTTCCAAACCGTATGGCGTTTTCCACCAGATTCATTACCATGCGTATCAGCAGCAGTTCATCGGCGCAAACGCTTACATTGGGTTCGATCTCCTTTTGTAAGGTTATGCCGCGTTCCGCCGCCACCGGCGCAAGCTCCACACTCACCGATTCCAGCAACGCGGAAAGATCGACCGGTTCTTTTTGTATGTCCTGCGTCCCGCTGTCCATGCGCGAAAGAAGAAGCAGTCGGTTTACAAGGCCGGTCATGCGCCCCGCCTGCCGCTTAATCGTCTCGATCGCCCGTGTCTTTTCCGCCTCTTCACCGCGTGTGAGCGCATAATCGCATTGCGCGTGGATAACGGAAAGCGGCGTTCTAAGCTCGTGCGACGCATCGGACACAAAACGCTTTTGCTGCTCGAACGCCGCGTGCAGGCGCGCGAACATTTGGTCGAACGTATCCGCGAGCTGCCCGAATTCATCTTTTTGGCCGCTCAAGTTCATTCGTTTCGTCAGGTCCCCGCCCCCCGCGATGCCCCGCGCCGTATCGGTGATCCGCACCATGGGCGCAAACGCGCGCCGCGTGATCAGGTATCCGCCCAGGCCCGCCAGCAGGGAAAGCGGGATGATCATCCATAAAAACACGGTTACCGCATAGCTTTCCACGCTTTGCACGGAATCGAGCGCCATGCACGTCCGCACCCATACGGCCACGCTGCTCGTCAGCGGGCAATACGTATCGTACACATACCACATGTTGCCCGTATCGCCGGGCGCCTCGCGCACGCCGCCCTCCATCAGCGGCAGGTCAAACTCGGGGATTCTGCCGTACAGCAAAACAATACCGTCGCCGTCATAAACCATCACATTGGCGTAATCTATGTCGTCGAGGTCGTCGTCAAGGTCTATTACGCCGTCGTCTATCTCGATTTCGTCTACCGCGTAAATGGCGGCGGTATGAAGCGTTTCCTCAACATAGGTGACAGCATGGCGCGCGCTGCTGAAATGAAGTATCACAAATACGGCGACCGCGATCAGTACCAGCATCGCCGTATACCAGAAAACAACCCTTTGGCGCACCGTCAGCCCTTTCATTTTACTTCCCTTAGGACATACCCCACATTGCGCACCGTCTGAATTATCGAAGGCCCGCTTTTTGGGCAAAGCTTGCCCCGGAGCTTACGTATGTAGACGTCCACCACATTGGAGCTGCCTTCATATTCGTAGCTCCAGATATGTTCTTCTATGCGGGAACGCGAGAGCACGATGCCCTTGTTGCGCATCATATACTCCAGTATGGAAAATTCGCGGCCGGATAAAAAGCATTCCTCCCCCGAAAGAAATACCCGGTGGGTTGCAGGGTCAAGTGAAAGCCCGCCCACGGTAAGCATGTTTACGCTTCCCTTTTTTTCACGCAGCAGCACGCGCAACCGTGCAAGCAATTCCTCATAGGCGAACGGTTTTACGAGATAATCGTCCGCGCCCATATCAAGGCCTGCCACGCGGTCTTCTATCCCGTCCTTCGCCGTGAGCAGCAATACCGGCGTATCGTTTCCGCCCGCGCGCATTTTTTTGAGTATCTGAAAGCCATCCAGCGTGGGCAGCATAATATCGAGTATGATACCGTCATATTCGGTGTTTTCGATATAATATGCCGCCTCCCCGCCATCCAGGCAGCTATCGACCGCGTAATTCTCCTCAGCCAATATTCCCGTTATGAACTGGTTCAAGTCCGGTTCATCTTCCACAATCAGTAAGCGCACACAATATCCTCCCTCATTCCCGCGATGCTTTTGTTTCATTCTGTGGCTGTTATTGTATTACAGCAATATGAACGCCAGATGAACACTTAGATAACCCCTGATTAAATAGCGCAGCCACCTTTGCGGCCTATTTTCCCAATCTTGCCATTTTCAGAACCC
>DOMW01000222.1:2737-2868 GCA_003510345.1 Clostridiales bacterium
CGATTTAATCAGCGGTTACCTGGGCAGGCTGTCAATAAAAGCGCGACCCGTGGAAGTGGCACATCCGTGCGTGGCTTTACATTAACTTTAGCCATGATGGCTCAAGTACGCTATACGCCTTTGCGCCGGGC
>DOMW01000222.1:3048-6913 GCA_003510345.1 Clostridiales bacterium
GGCTGAACCCATCAACATAAGAAGTCTGTACCGCCCGGCGAACCAGCATCCGTGCCGCCGATTAGAGTAATTCTTTTCTACGCACAAAATGTTCACTCCCGCGCCCCATTCACTGCGGCGACCCGTAGATGCTGTAAAGTTCGGGCAAGACCTTTATTTCCGCCCGGTTCACCGATCCGCCGTATTCCCCGTCTACCGTCCATGCGGTATCCCGCGCAAACGAAAAGGTTACTTCCCGGCATTGGTGCAATTGTATCCATTTGGTGTTATATTTTCGCAGTAGCAGTTTTAACGCGACGTAAGGCATGATGAGTATGTTTTTGGGCCGCTCTACCAGCAGCAGCTCGAGCAGACCGTCCCGCGTGGATACGCCATGCCCGGTGAGCTTTAATATCCCGGCGATAGAAAGGGAGTTCGTGACGCTGCCAAACAGGAACCTGCCGGATATTTTCTTGCCGTCCACATGCGCGGTAAGTTCCTTGCTGCGAACCCGCACCAGACCTTTGAAAAAATTGGCGAGGTAAGCAAGATGCCCGAATTTGTTTTTTGCCGATTGGGAAGTGGAATACGAAAACTCCGTAAACGCGCCGAACGCCGCAATGTAAGTAAAACACGTATCGCTGTTGAAGCACCCCGCGTCCATGAGCACGGGGCGGCCCGAAAGCAGCGCCATGCACGCATGCGGACTGGCGGGAACGCGGATCGTTTTGGCGACGTCGTTTGTGGTGCCCCGGGGGATCAAAAAGACGGGAAACTGCTTTTTGCCCCGCCACATGCCGTTTATGGTTTCGCTGAGCGTGCCGTCGCCGCCGCAGCAGACAAGAAGGGCGGTATCCGGATCGGCTGTTTGCGCAGCCCGCATCGCGTCCCCCCGCGCGCTTGTAAAATAAAAAGCGACGTCATGTTCTTCGCCGATATGCCGCGTCACAAGGTTTTGTACCTCGGGCAGCGCGCCCGGCTTGCCCGTCGCCGGGTTCAGGATGCACAACGCTTTCTTTTTTTCCGCCATAGCGATACCCCCTTCCGGCAAACCACATATACCATTCACTAATTAAAAACATAGTAGGGCGCGGCTTCCAGACGCGCCGTGTTTGCATCTACCCTAAGTACGGCGCGTCAAGGATGCCGCGAAAGCAATACTACACGCAAAACGGCCACGCCCGTATTATTCTTTTCCGTCCCAGCAATAGGTACACAGCTTGCAGGGGTCGATCCCTATGGATTCCTTCAGGTCGTCCAGCCGGTGGTAGCGCAGCGAGGTGAAGCACAGTTCCTTTTGGATATCTTCCACCAACGCCCGGTGTTTTTCCGATTCCGGCTGCGCGTATGCCTCTAGCACCGCTTTTGGCACTTCGTCTCCCTCCCGTTTTTGGATCACGCGCCGCGCGATCAAATCAAGGTCGGATGTGGAGCGGGAAAAATTCAGGAATTTACACCCGAACAATATGGGCGGGCAGGCGGAACGCACGTGCACTTCCTTTGCGCCGCTCTGGTACAAAAACTCCGTCGTTTCCCGCATCTGTGTGCCGCGCACAATGGAATCGTCTATCATCAAAAGCCGCCTGCCGCGTATGAGCACATCCACAGGGATCAGCTTCATGCGTGCGATCAGACTGCGCATCTTTGAGTTTGGCGGCATAAACGAGCGCGGCCAGGTGGGCGTATATTTGATGAACGGGCGCGAAAAAGGGATACCGGACGCGTTTGCGTAGCCAATGGCGTATGCCGTGCCCGAGTCGGGCACACCCGCCACATAGTCGGCATTGACGTCATCCCGCGAGGCCAGCATACCGCCGCTTCTGTAACGCATTTGTTCCACGGAAACCCCTTCATACTGTGTGGTGGGGTACCCGTAATATGTCCACAAAAACGAACAGACGCGCATTTCCTGCTCGGGTGGGCGCACATTTTGCACACCGTCCGCCGTAAGGAATACGACCTCACCCGGGCCGATCTCACGTAGGTGCTCATACCCGAGGTTTAAGTAGGCAAAGCTTTCGGAAGCGGCGCAATACGCGCCGTCTTTTTTCCCGAGAACCAACGATGTGCGGCCCAGCCTGTCGCGCGCGGCATAGATTCCGGCCGGCGTGAGTAACATCAGCGTCATAGAGCCTTCTATCATTTCCTGCGCGTGGCGGATGCCCGCCGCAAGAGAGGCCTGGCTGCCTATGAGCGCGCCCACCAGCTCGGTGGGGTTTATTTGCCCGCTGCTCATTTCGGAAAACTGGGCGAGGCCGCTGTCATAACAATGCTGTATCAACCCGTTTATGTTATTGATCCGCCCGACCGTCGCGAGCGTGAATGTGCCGAGGTGCGAACGTATGGTCAGCGGTTGCGGCGCCGTATCGGAAATGCACCCCACCCCCAAAAGCCCGTTCATATCCTGCACGTCGCGTTCAAACTTTGTGCGGAATGGGGCGTTTTGTATGTTGTGGATCGCCCGCTGGAATTTCCCGTCCGCATATACCGTCATGCCGCCCCGGTATGTGCCGAGGTGAGAATGGTAATCTGTGCCGAAAAACAAATCATAGACACAGTTTTCTTTTGCTGTTACGCCAAAAATGCCGCCCAATACCAATTCCTCCGAATCCTGTCGTTTTATCCCCCCGTACCAGTATACCACTTTTTGCGCGGGTGGGAATATTTTTTCATCCGGCAAAGTTTATTGATTGGTTCGCCGGTCGGTACAGATTTCCTATGCTGACGAGATTGGAACGCGCCCCTGCGCTGCTGTTAAAGCGGCAGCGTCGTAACTACCCGCGGTGGAAAGTGTTTCCGTTTTAACAACAACACCGGGCGGGTTCAAATCCCACTTTCCTAGGGACTAGGGATACGAACCCCCTTCAATCAACGGTTACCTAAAGCTTGTTACAGCTTGCAGAAAAAACCGTAAAACCAACCGTAAAACCAATATGTATTGACAACCGGCGCGGCCCGTGATACACTACATCCTGCGTAAAGAAATGAATAGGTGAAAGCCATAGACGCAGGGGCGAAAGCTTAAATATCCTGCCGAGGCGAGGTCAAATACACAAATGTTGTGCTTTGTAATTGTCTTGTCGGCTTTACAAGGCATTTTTTAATCGGGCGCAAAAGCGAGGTGAAACAGTTGAAAGAAGAAAAGTTGCAGCAAAAGAAACAGGTGGTCGCCGACGTTGCGGATAAAATGAAACGCGCGCAGAGCATGATCATGCTGGATTACCGCGGCCTTACCGTAGAGGAAGTCACCAATTTAAGGAGCCAGTTCCGCGCGGCGGAGGTGGAGTACAAGGTCATTAAGAACAATGTGCTTTTGCGTGCGGCGCAGGAAATTGGCCTGGAGGGAACGGAAGAGCTTTTTAAAGGGCCGACAGCCGTAGCGTTTGGCTACAATGACCCCGTCGCTCCCGCGAAAATACTCGCGAAATTCATCAAGGATACGAAGAAAACAGAAATTAAAGCGGGGATTTTAGACGGTAAGATGCTGCCCGCGCAGGGTGTGGACGACTTGGCAAAGCTGCCTTCCAGGGAAGAACTCATCGCAAAGATGATGGGAAGCATGAACGCCCCGATCACAAACTTTGTGGGTGTGCTTGCGGCAGTCCCCGGTTCGTTCGTGCGTGCGCTTAACGCCGTACGCGAGCAAAAGGAAGCGCAAAGTTCTTAAAAAAGCGCAATAGGACGATGGCCGCGCGGATACCCCGTAACGCCTGATAATGAAAACAAACCAATATTTTGGAGGTAAAAAAACATGGATAAAGCACAATTGATCGAAGCAATTGAAAAAATGAGCGTACTTGAGCTCGCCGAGCTCGTAAAGGAACTGGAAGAAAAATTTGGCGTGAGCGCCGCCGCGCCTGTGGCGGTTGCCGCCGCGCCCGCCGCC
>DOMW01000167.1:0-6039 GCA_003510345.1 Clostridiales bacterium
GTAAACCCGATAAACGGGCGCAAGGTTCCGGTGTGGACGGCGGATTATGTGTTGGCGAGCTATGGCACGGGTATTGTGATGGCGGTGCCCGCGCACGACGAACGCGACTATGTATTTGCGGAAAAATTTGGCCTGCCTATCGAGCGGGTCGTAAAAGCGAAGGACGACAAGGCGGACGACGCGCTGCCCTTCACGGAATACGGCATACTGGTAAACAGCGGCGCGTTTGACGGACAGACGACAGAGCAGGCGAAGGAATCGGTCATAAAACACCTCGCCGGGCAAAAGCATGGCGCGTTTAAAACAAACTACCGCCTGCGCGACTGGCTCATCTCCCGCCAGCGTTATTGGGGCGCGCCCATTCCCATCGTTTACTGCGAAAACTGCGGCGAAGTGGCGATCCCCGAATCGGAACTGCCGGTGCTGCTGCCCTGCGATGTGGCGTTCACGCCGGACGGCACGTCGCCCCTCGCAAAAAGTGAGGCGTTCCTGCACACGACCTGCCCTAAATGCGGCGGCAAGGCGACGCGCGACGCGGACACGATGGATACGTTCGTGTGTTCCTCGTGGTATTACCTGCGCTACCCGGACAGTAAAAACAATAAGGAAGCGTGGAGCAGGAAGGTTGCGGATGCCCTGCTGCCCGTGGATACGTATGTGGGCGGCGCCGAACACGCGGTAATGCACCTGCTGTACGCCCGCTTTTTCACAAAGGCGTTTTATGACATGGGGTATTTGGGTTTTGACGAGCCGTTTTCCCGGTTGGTGCATCAAGGCACTATTTTGGGGCCGGACGGGCAGAAGATGAGCAAGAGCCTGGGGAATGTCGTATCGCCGGATGAATACACGCACAAGTACGGGTCGGACACGCTGCGGCTGTACCTTGCGTTCGGGTTCAACTATGTGGAGGGCGGCCCGTGGAACACAGACGGCATCAGGGGCGCGCATAAATTCCTCGAGCGCGTGGAGCGGCTGGTGGCAAGGGTAACCGCGCTTTCCGGCGGCAGTGGCAGCGTGGATGAAGACGTGAACTACCAATTGCATTACGCCATCAAAAATGTGGCGCGTGATATCCCGCAGTTTTCGTTCAATACGGCGGTGGCGCGCATCATGGAGCTTACAAACGCAATGTATAAGTATATGGACGGGCAGCCGGACGGCCCCTTTGCCAAAGAAACCGTCAAAAAACTGCTGCTGCTGCTCGCGCCGTTCGCGCCGCATTTCTGTGAGGAGCTTTGGGAAGCGCTGGGGCAGGAATACTCCATATTCAACCAGGCGTTCCCGGCCTTTGACCAAAAGGCGCTCTCTAAAAACACGGTGAATATGGCGGTACAGATAAACGGAAAAGTGCGCGCGCGGTTCGACATAAGCCCGGACGCGTCCAAGGAAGACGTGGAGGCGCATGTGCGCGGCGAGTTCGGCGGCCTGTGGGCGGGAAAAGAGATTGTAAAGTTCATCGTGGTGCCCGGGCGCGTCGTCAATATTGTAGTGAAGTAAACCATCGAGTGGGGCGGGGAACCGGCGAAAGAGAATCTGACCAACCTTGTTGCACTGCNNNCTTAGTGCCGCACAGGCTGTTTCACAAAGGAGGCCAGATATGAAATACCGTACCGACCCAAAAACAGGAAGCGAATTATCCGCGCTGGGTTTTGGCCTTATGCGCCTGCCGCGCGGCATAAGCGGCATCGACGCGGGCAAAGCGGAAAAGCTGGTGATGGCCGCGATCGGCCGGGGCGTCAATTACTTCGACACCGCATACCTCTACGGCGGCAGCGAACGCACGCTAGGCGGGATATTAAAAAGAAACCCGGGCACGCGGGAAAAAATCTATATCGCGACCAAACTGCCGTTTTTCCAATGCAAAACACACGAGGATTTCGACAAATATTTCAACAAACAACTGGAACGCCTGCAAACAGACTATATCGACTATTATCTGATACACAATATCGCCGAGCCTTCCGCGTGGAAAGCGCTGCAAAAATTGGGGATCGAACAATGGATCGCCGAAAAGAAAAAAGAAAGCAAAATAAAACAGATCGGGTTTTCCTTCCACGGGATGCAGGATGGCTTTTTGGCGTTGCTCGGCGCTTACGACTGGGATTTTTGCCAGATACAATATAACTACATGAACGAAAACTACCAGGCCGGCACAAAAGGGCTTTATGCCGCGCATGAAAAAGGGCTGGCGGTGATCGTGATGGAGCCGCTTTTGGGCGGCAAGCTGGCGGCGTCCCTGCCCGAAAAAGCCGCAAAGCTTTTTGCCGGGGCGGGCGATATTTCACCCGCGGCATGGGCGCTGCGCTGGCTGTGGAACAAAAGCGAGGTCACGGTGGTTTTATCCGGCATGAACGGGGAAGAGCAAGTGGAGGAGAATATAAAAACCGCAGAGGCAGCGGAGGCGGGCATGTTTACGGAAAGCGAAACCGCGGTGGTGAAGCAGGCGGCGGAGATTTTTAACGCGGCGTATAAAATACCGTGCACCGGCTGTAACTACTGCCTGCCCTGCCCCAAAGAAGTAAACATCCCCGCGTCTTTTGCCGCGTATAATGTGTCGTATGTGTCCGGCTATATCACGGGTATGGCGCAATATATGACGAGTACCGCCGTGATCAACCCGCAAAAGAATTTCAGCGTGCGGAACTGCGCGAAATGCGGCCAATGTGAAAAGAAATGCCCGCAGCATATTGAAATCATGAAATCTTTGGAACGGGTAGGCCGAAGGATGGAACCGCTGCCGGTGCGCGCGGCGCTCGCGCTGTACCGGAAATTCAGCTAGGTAATTGCCGGGAGCGGCCCATCGGTGGGTGTGTGGTGGTTTTGTATTAGGAGCAACTTGACGAGTGGTGGCCGAGGTAGGTCTGAGGGAAATCTTTTCCAGCCCAGGCGCGCAAACGCAGGCATATCGGCACATATGGCAAGTTCGCGCAACGACGGCTGGAAATGATTTTGCCAGAGATATCCGGCCATCCTTTGTCAAGTTGCTCTAACTATACACCTTTGCGCCCGGCGATTCTGGTGTATATCAAATAGTGCGCCGCTACTGCCGAAACAAATACATAACAATGCAGATGTCCACTCCCGGCGGATGCCGTTTTTTTGACATATGTACAATATGAGATTATAATTGAATAGTATACCCGTTGACATCCGGCCTTGCGAGCGTTTAGCGAAATCATTGCTTTCGCGTAACCATTGCTTTGCCTGCCAATACAACGACGCCCGGACAAAGGTGTAGATTGGATAACGCGCAGAAAAAACATAGAATGCATGAAACCCGGCACAAGATGAACCGTAACCTTGAGGCGAAAATCAAGGAATCTTTAACGTCTGTACTTCCCATTACGGCGATCGTGCTTGTGCTGCATTTCACCATCACGCCCATGCCGCTGGGCACACTGGCGCTTTTTCTTATGGGCGCGTTTTTCCTGATCGTGGGCATGGGGCTTTTCACCCTCGGTGCCGACCTTGCCATGATGCCGATGGGCGAAACGATCGGGTCGGAGCTGACGAAATCGCGCAAGCTGCTGCTTTTGATTGCGGCCTCGTTTATACTGGGGCTGGTGATTACCGTTGCGGAGCCGGATCTGCAGGTGCTCGCGGACCAGGTGCCCGCCATACCCAACATGACGCTGATTTTGGCGGTGGCGGTGGGCGTGGGTATTTTTCTTGTGTTGGCGCTGCTGCGCATCGTGTTTCAAAAGAGCCTGCGCCTGCTTCTGATCTTGTTTTATATCGCCATATTTGTGATCGCGATCTTTGCGTCGGGTGATTTTTTAACGGTTGCTTTTGATTCGGGCGGCGTGACAACAGGCCCCATCACCGTGCCTTTTATACTGGCGCTGGGCATCGGCGTGGCCGCTGTGCGCGGCGGCAAAAGCTCACGGGACGACAGCTTCGGCCTTGTAGCCGTCTGTTCGGTAGGCCCCATTCTGGCGGTGTTGATACTGGACATGGTTTTCAAGACCGGCGGCGCGTCGTATGAGGAGATCGCGCCGGTGGCGGTACACAATATCGTAGACCTGTTGGACGCGTTTGGCAGCGGTTTTAAGGAATACTTCATGGAGGTAGGCATCGCGCTTGCGCCCATCGTCGTCTTTTTCTTTATCTTCCAGATATTTGTGCTGAAACTGCCCAAAACGCACATCATCAAAATGATTGTGGGCATCGGCTACACCTACCTTGGCCTCGTGTTGTTTTTGACGGGCGTGAACGTAGGTTTTTTACCCGTGGGCAATTACATCGGTGCACAAGTAGGCGCGCTTTCCTATAGCTGGATATTGATCCCGCTTGGGGCGATCATGGGGTTCTTCATGGTCATGGCGGAACCTGCCGTGCATGTTTTAAACAAGCAAGTAGAAGAAATCACTGTGGGGGCGATCACCCGGCGGTCTATGCTGTTTTCCCTTTCCGTTGGCGTGGCGGTTTCCGTGGCGCTTGCCATGATACGCGTGGTGACAGGGCTTTCGATCTGGTGGTTCATACTGCCGGGGTATGCCCTTGCGCTCGTGCTCTCATTTTTTGTGCCTAAAGTATTTACGGCAATCGCGTTTGATTCGGGCGGCGTGGCGTCCGGCCCGATGACGGCGACGTTCATGCTGCCGTTCGCGATGGGCGCGTGCGCTTCGCTCGGCGGAAATATTATGACGGACGCGTTTGGCCTGGTGGCGCTCGTCGCCATGACGCCGCTCATTACGATACAATGGCTGGGGCTTATGTACCGGCTCAAGCTGAAAAAACAGGGGGAAGAGTCGGAAGCGGTCGCTGTTTTGATGGAAGACGACGAGGAGATCATCGATCTTTGAGTTTCTTCTTGTATATTTAAAAAAATGAGATATAGTATCTGTATACTACTGTGAGAGGGACAAGAAAAACATATGGAAGAGCGGCAAAAAGATAAGCCTAGGCCAATCAAGCTACTGTTTACCATTGTGGACAGGGGCAAGGGGAAAAGGGTGATCGAGACGGTGAACGCGGTGTGCGAAACGTTCCATCTTTCCTTTATGGGCCACGGCACGGCGGCGTCGGATATACTGGATTACCTGGGCCTTGGGGAAACGGAAAAAGATATGGTGCTATCGGTGGTGCGGGAGGAATGTATAACCGAGACGCTTGCCGCCGTGCAACGGGAATTTAAGCTGGATGTGCCCGGAAACGGCATCGCGTTTACCATACGCATCACAAGCGTAGGCGGGCCGGCGACGCTGCAGCTTATTTCGGGCACGCAGGGCTCCCTGGAAGAGTACACCAAACGGGCGGAAGAACAGAACAGAAAGAGGAGTGAACAGAAATGACGCTGGATAGGATAAGGACGACGCCGCATGAAAGCAAATACAGGCTGATCGTGACTATTGTGAACCGCGGGTTCGCCGATACGGTGATGGACGCCGCGCGGGACGCGGGCGCGCAAGGGGGCACGATACTGTATGCGCGCGGGTCGGGCATACACGAGATGCAAAAATTCTTCGGCATTACAATAGAACCGGAAAAAGAAGTGGTGTTCGTTTTGGTGGAAGTGGAAGAACGCGACGAGATATTGCGCGCCATCTGCAAAGGGGCGGGCCTTAATACCGAAGGGCGCGGCCTTTCGTTCACACTGCCGGTGGATGATGTGATGGGCATCGTACACAGGATGAACGGACAAGACGGCGGGCAGGAAGCACAGGAGCCGCCGCATGAACCGTCTTAATTGCCCTAACTACCCACCGCTAAATTAATATGCTCTAAAGCGGGCGGGCGCTGCGCCGCGGGTGATTCTGATTCCATGGCGCTGTCCATGAGCCGAATCAGTTCCAGCTCGCTTCGGAAAGGGATTTCCTGATTATTTTCCAGCCATTTTACCGTGCCCTGCCATGTCGCGTGCTGCCGGTTTAAAATCTGTATCAGGAACGTGGCTTTGTGGTTGTTTGTAGACATTGTATTTAAATCCTTTTGTTTTATTTAGCGAAAAACACAATACCGGCTAACCAGCCGACGAGTGTATTGTAAGCGCTGTTGATGATATTTCAATCACACAAAATGCGGGCAGGCTGCCCGCAA
>DOMW01000167.1:6100-10509 GCA_003510345.1 Clostridiales bacterium
TTTTGCGTGTATTATTGTTTTCGCAACGGCGGCTGGGAATGATTTTGCCAAAGATAAAGATAATGCTCGGTGTTGAGTTAATTTGCTCTAAAGGATTTCCGCAATCCGTGCAAAAAAGAATTTTTCATAAAAAGGCCACGCACTATGAAAAAATGCGTGGCCTTTTTGTGCTCTTATTCTATTATTCTTTACTCATTCGCTGACCAGCGCATACGCCGAGATCCTGCGTATCCTGTAGGCAATCAACAATGATATGGCATAGGTCAGCGCCGCCAGCGCCGCGCAGGCAACCAGCAGCCAATCCATTGGGATGGGCAGGCTGGCTTTCACAATGCCCAGCGAAGACATCATGGCGGCCAGCATGGGGTTAAACCCCACGCANNGCGATGATACCCGCGAAGATGGGGGGTGTCAGCCCCAGCGCAATTTGGTTCATAAGCTGCGGCGTGGTAAAACCCAGCGCCTTTTGAATGCCCAGTTCGCGCCGCCTGCGCAGTATGGTGGTCTTGATCAGCATAAACAGCGCCAATATCACCACGCAGACCGTTGCCGCGACAATCCCCGCCGCCACGATGGTAAGGATGCCGCCCATGCTGGAAATCATGCCGCCAACATTCTCAAACGGGCTGCCTGCGGACATAAATATGTCGCCCTCCGCGCGTTTTACATCTTCAATAAAGGCGTCCGCGTCCACGCCGTTTTCCACATAAACCGCATAGCCCGTAAACGCAAAATCCGGCTTTAACCTACGAAGCCCCTCCCCGGTTATAACCCCGTTGAAGCCGTTGTGGCTGGTATATTGCACCACGCCGGTCACCATGTACTGCTTTTCTATGCCGTTTCCGTCGCATTCCACCGTTACCATATCACCCGCGCCCTTTTCAAGTACGCGCGCCGCCGGCGCCCCCAGCGCGATCTCATTGTCGTGCCGGGGGTAGACGCCCTCAAGGAGCATATTCCCCTCCAGCATCGCGCAATCCTCCACAGCACTCGGATGGTTGTCTGTCCCATCTATTTTCAGCGCGAATGTACTGTCTTCAAAACCAAAGATTTTACGCACATTGTCGTGCCGCTCCATGTTTTGTACAAACGCTTCGCCGTCTTTGCTGTCCTTAAGTATAAAACTTGCGTCGGCCACCTCGCCGAAAAAGCCGCGCACAAAGCCTTCCGCGTTTACGTTCATGCTGTAGTACAGTGTGATACACATCACCGCCGCCACGGAAACCGCCGCCATGATCACACCCGTCATCACCGCCTGCTTTTTGTTTTGCGCCAGTTGCTTCAGCGCCAGCAGCAGGCTAAGCGGGCCGCGCGCGCGGGAAAGCGGTAGCGCGTTCTTTTTGAAGCTATGCGTGGAGAGGCCGCCGCGCAGGGCGGTAAGCGGGTGCAGCTTTTTGATCCGCCGCGCGGAAAGCGCCGTGATGAGCAGCATCGTTGCAAGCGCAAGCGCGAGGGATATTGCCGCTGATTTTGCGTTGAAACCGGGCTGCCACACGAGGGCGATTTGCGCACGCAGTATGTTGGCTATCACCGGCACGAGCGCCTGCCCAATCAACATGCCCGCCATGCCGCCGATGAGCGCGATCACGCCGAACTGGAGCACGATGGACGACACGATCTGGGAGCTTTTATACCCCACCGCCTTCTGCGCGCCGATATTAATCATGCTTTCCTCAATATCAGTATTGATGCGGAACCGCACGACAATCAGGCAAACAATAATGAGCACCACCGCGAACGCCGCGATGAATACGGCGACTACCAAAGACATCGTGGTGCGCGCCTGCCTCGCCGAAAGGTAACTCACGGTAGTCATCACGCCGTCCTGCGGCATATCCTGCCCGAAATCCGACCGGAAAATATCCGCGTTATTATAGTCTTCCAGGCGCAGCGTCAGCATAGTGAGCCGCCCCTCCGGCATCCGCCGCGCAAGCTCGTCGAATGTTTCGTCCGATACATAGAACCTGTGAATAGTGTTCAACGCCGCGCCCATCAATATCTCCTCCGTCGCGCCCGCGACGGTGAAATCGAGATCCACGCCGTACATACTCATTTCAAACCGTTCGCCCACGCGCGGCCCGCCGTTTTCCTGTATAAAATTGGGCAGATAGATCATGTCTTTTTTAAGCGGCAGGCTTTCGCCCATCAGCGAGGGCGCGTCCATGCGCTGGTTTTCATCCGCGCGGCTGAACACAAGATAGGATGTACTTTCCACGTCGCCCGCCGTAAATTGCCCCAAGCCGCCTATGACGTCCAGCCGCTCCGTTTCCGTTACGCCCGGGTAATCCTTTAAGTATTCCTCTCCCGCGTCCACATCCGCGCCCGCGCTATAGAACACGGCGGCGTGCGGCACGTTCAGTTCCTCGGCGCGGCGGTCAAAAAAAGCACCCAGGCCTGTCAGCACCGAAAGCCCGACATTCAGCAACGCCGTGGCGATAAGTACAAACAGCAGCAGGCTGGCGGCCTGGCTCTTGCTTTTTCTCAGGTTGGCGGCGCAGTGCATCCAAATATTCCTCATGGCTACCACCCCATTTCGCTAAGGAACGCGTTCAGCCTGTCGTGGCGTTCCCCGCTCTCGCCTTCATATCGCCCCAGCTCGCATTCGCCGCGAATCACGCCATCCTGCAGGTACAAAATGCGGTTGCCCCGCCGCGCCGACTTTATATCGTGCGTCACCATGATAACGCTCTGCCCGTTTTGGTTTACCTCTGTAAGCGCGTCCAGCACAGCCTCGCCATAGGCGGAGTTGAGTGCGCCGGTGGGTTCGTCGGCAAAGACTATTTTGGGGTTGTTGATGAGCGCGCGGGCAATGGCCGCCCTCTGCGCCTCGCCGCCCGAAACCTGCGCCGGGAATTTGCGCCACACCGTTTCATCAAGGTGCAGCCGCAAAAGAAGCCCTTTTGCCCGCTCCGCGACGGCCTTGCGGTTCTTGCTCACCAGTAGGCCGCAAGCCATGATATTATCGAGGATACTCATATTGTCTAACAGGTACATCTGCTGGAACACAAAACCGCAGTTATCGCGCCGGAACACGGCCAGTTTGTCGTTGGACAGTTTTCCGATCTCCTGCCCCGCGAAGCAGACGTCGCCCAGCGTCGGTTTATCCATACCTGAAAGCGCATAGAGCAGCGTGGATTTACCCGCGCCGGACGGCCCCATGATCACGGTGAAGTCACCCTCCAGCATCTCCAAATCAAGGTTTTTCAGCACATGCTGCTGGTTGCCGCCGCTTGAAAAAGTTTTACACAGCTTATTTGTGGTTAAGATCGCGTTTTGCATGTATTTTACTCCTTTGGTAAATATGGGGCCGTTGGCCGCAACCTCATACTACCTCGGAAATCCTTAACCAGTCTTTGTCTGTTTCTTAACCAATCCTTAATTCTTGGCGCTAGGTAAGCACCGATATCATCGCTTACCTAGGCCAAACGCAGCGAAAGTATGACGCTAAAACCGTCTGCGCGGTTTTCGCAGTGAATGCCGCCCGACATGCGCGATAAAAGCGACCCGGCAATATAAAGCCCCAGGCCGTACCCGCTTTGTTCGGCGGCGTTTTTCCCGCGATAGAATTTAACCGGCACCAGCGGCAGTTCGTCGTCCGGAACGCCGGGGCCGAAATCCATGACCTCTATGATAAGATCCTGCCCGTCGATCACAGAGTGGACTTCCAGTTCCGTACCGGCGTACTTGTATGCGTTGCCGATGATATTATCAAAAATCTGCTGCAAGCGCACTGCGTCGGCCAGCACAATACAGCTTTGAATCTCAAACGGCCGTATCAGCCCCCGGTAATCCGCGCTGCGGATCAATCGAGGTATCACGGTACTCTCGACCTCGGCAACGCTTACGCCGAGTTCCTGCAAATCCTCCAGTGTAGCGTGAAACATATTGGTGATCAGCGTATTGATCTGCTCCGCTTTTTCGCCGATGCGCAGGAGTTGCCGCTTGTCCTTTTCGCCCCGCTGTGTAACCAGCATAAATTCCACGGCGGCCTTGATGGAAGCGACCGGCGTTTTGATGTCGTGGCTTAGGGACGCCACCAGCTCTTTCTTGCTCCGGTCGGCGCTCCTCTCGTTTTCCCGCGCGCTTTTCAGTTCCTCGCGCATGAGGTCAAAGCTCTCGGTAAACGCGCCGAATATACCTTGCCTGTCCATAGCAAGCGGCAGATCCAGATTCCCCGCCGCGATGTCCCGCGCGAAACCCTGCAACTTGCGGAAGGGGGCGAGGATTCTCTTTTCGCAGTACAGATGCAGCCCTATCCCCGCCGCCGCCAGCAGCCCGATATATAGCAACAGAAATATCCGCAACCTGCCGTCCCTGCTCTGCCTGGCCGCGTCCGTGTTTTTCATTTCGTCTACGATGGTTTGGGTCAACCGGGTCGTTGCCTCATTGGGGTCGCCGCTTTGCATCGC
>DOMW01000175.1 GCA_003510345.1 Clostridiales bacterium
CTTTACTTTAATTCACCACTTTTAAGTCGCGTTCACAGTCGCGCTTGAAAACTTTGAATACAAGCGCGGCAATCGCGGCGCCAATGAACGGCGCGACGATAAAGACCCAAACTTGCGAGAGTGCTTCGCCACCCAAAAAAAGCGCGGGAGCAAGGCTGCGCGCCGGGTTTACGGATGTGCCGGTGAGCGGAATGCCCATGATGTGCACAAACGCGAGCGTAAGGCCGATCACGATACCGGCGACGCTCCCGAATTTCTTACTGGAAGTAACGCCTAGTATAGTCAGCACAAATACAAAGGTAAGTACGATCTCCGTCACAATCGCGCCAAGCAGGGAAATACCGACCGCGGAGGTTGCGCCGTAGGCGTTTTGCCCGAGATGCAAAAGGTCAGGCGTGCTTGTTCCGCCCGCGGATTGGCCGATGAGCAGGTAGAGTATGCCGATGCCGATGATGGCNNCCTATAAACTGGAAAATTACGTAGCATATGAAATCTTTGCCGGACATACCCCTGTTTATGAATACGCCGAGTGAAACCGCCGGGTTTATATGGCAGCCGGATACATTGCCGATAACATAAGCCATTGCCACAATGGAGAGGCCGAATGCGAGCGCGATGCCAAGCGTCCCCAGCGCGCCGCCCGCTACTGCGGCGGAGCCACAGCCAAACAATGTCAATACCATGGTACCAATGAGTTCAGCGAAATACTTTTTCATAGAAAAACCTCCAAAGGAAATAGAATTCCACCCCTTACTTCCATATATAAACAGAAAATGACAATAAAAAGCAATTATTTTTATCTCATTTTTTTAGAGCAATTTGAAGAGCTGCGCAGGTATGAGGAAATATTTCCCAATATAGGTGCGTAACGCAGGCGCATCGGCGAATATGACACGTTTGCGCAACGGATGGGGATGATTTTGCCGGAGATAACTGGCTATTGGTTGTCAAGTCGTGCAAGACACAATCAAAATGGACCTGATAGGAAAAACGCCGCAATGAAGCGATTTGTCGCGGTGTATTACAATGTATAGTACGGATGTTTTGTATCGTTTTTATGCGTGCGGCAGTAAATTAAGAGGATATGTTTTCAAGGCATAGTGACTTGCGCGGTCTCCGCCGAATGAAAAAGATATTTTCAGATTTTCTGTGTGCAAATGTCATATGTTTACTTTTGGGTATTCCTNNAAGGGGGGCAGGGGGATTCGGAATTTCTCCGTATCAGGAAATGCGCTTGACAAAGCCTGAGCCGGCGACGAAAATATACGGAGGCGAGGGATTGAAAATTGAAGAGAAAAAAGTAAACGGAGGACGCACGATATGCCTTATGTAAACATCAGCACAACAAAAAAGATGAACGAGGACGAGAAGCAAACCCTGCTGGGGCAGGTGGGGCGAGCCATCACGCTTATTCCGGGAAAAGCGGCGGAAGGGACGCTCATAAAGCTGGACGCGGGTGCAACACTCGTTAAAAAGGGCGCGGAGGGCGACCTTTGCATGACGCAGGCCTACCTGTACGGAGAATCGCCCCACGAGGCAAAAGATAGTTTTGTGCGGGAAATGTTCCGCTACTATACCGAAGAGATGGGGATCCCGCAAAAGAATATCTATATTTCGGTGGAGGGCTGCCGCAACTGGGGGTTTGACGGCTGGTTCCACGATTCACTGGCGAACGAATGAGGGTGGAAAATCTTTTTGAACACGATTCACGAAAGGAATTAGAGCCATTTTTTCTTTTTGAAGAAGATGACTGTGACTACCACCATAGCGATAGAAACTGCGATAAATACGGGATAAAAAAGCTTGCTGCGCAATTCCGGCATCTCCACGTTCATGCCGTACCAGCCCACAAACAATGAGAGCGGCAGGAAGATTGTGGCGACCACTGTGAATACGCGCATTATGTTGTTCAGCGATATATCTATCTGCGCCTGGTATGCTTCGCGCACCTGCATGGCGTAATCGCGCAGGTTCAAAACTTCGTGGTATAGCCTGTCTACCTTGTTGGCGTGAAAATGCAGCAATGTAAGCGTTGTGTCCGGCAGGAAATGGTTCCTGTTTTCTTCGAGGTCGTCCAGCAGGTCTACCATCGATTCGTAATAGCGTTTAAGCATAAACAGCCTGCGGCGCATCGTGTGTATGGGCGTGTGGTAATCGCGCCTGTTATCCACAGCGTCTACCAGCGAGTCTTCCATCTCCATGATGCCCTGCTCAAGGTCTGCAAGGCGGTCCGCTTCCTGCGCCGTTAGGCTTACCAGAAAGGTGTATAAAACATCTGCGGGCGTTGTGCAATCTGTTTTGTCGGCGGTTTGCAGTGTTTGAAGAAAATCTGTCATCGCTTTCTCGCAGTGAAAGAGGAACACCAGCTTGTCGCCCGAAAAGAACACCTCGGTGATGTCCGTGGGCCTGTCTTCCTCCGGTTCGTGCGGCGTACTGATGCGGATATAATCAAATTCAAGGTGGCTCTCGCAGTAGTTACCGGCCGTTTCCTTCGCGCTGGCTTTTGTATGCGTGGGGAAAACAGCCGGTAGGAAGGTGTCCTGCTCGTGTTTTCCCGCGATGCACAGCATATTTTTACTGTCCGGGCCAAGCCGGCTGGCATCGTGCAACCGGCTGCCGTTTAGATACGCCAACATATCCGAATTCTCCTTTTTCCCCCCCTCTGTCTTTTCTTCAACCAAACCGGATGCTTGTAAACCATGAATAATGCCCCTGCATAATACAAAACAGAGCATCAATCTGTAAAATATGGTGTTTACTTCCCTAAGTATTCAGCTATAATAAAGAGAAGGAACAACTTTTACGCGCCGTAAATAATAAAAGCCGGGTTGGAAATATGTTTTTATCAAGCGAACAACAACTGCGTAAGCTCACCGAAGGGCTGGATGCACTGCAACAGTCCGCCCTTGATATGCTCCGCGATGAACTGAAACATACGGATAAAGCGATGGACCGCCTGCATTTAAAGGATATGGCCCATATGGTCGAAATGGATATTTCCTGCCGCGCGTCTATGTGCAGGGTGGAAGAATTGCTTCCAAAGATCAATATCCCGGAGGCTTCCTATTCCCTTTTCATGGTCGATTCCGCGCTGATTTTATCCGAGCTTGCCCTGTGCGACATCCCCCCCGCCGTAAGGCCGTCTTACGACGCGGCGTATGCCGTAGTCCAGAAGACCGGCAAGCTTTCCCCCGGCCATATTTTTACAATCATATCGGTCATAGTCACCGCCGTTTCGCTGTGCCTCACCAAACTGCCGCTGGAAAAACAGCCGCAGGTCGTGCAGGAGCTGGACAAGCTTCTTGAAATAAAATTCAACCAACTGAACCTGATGCAGCAAATGGCGCGGTGGCACGATGATTTTCTGAATTGATATATAATTTTACTCAGCCTCAAACAGCTCGGCGTTGTGCCATACATTCTGCACGTCGTCGCTGTCTTCCAGCATATCCAGCATCTTTTCAAATTGCTTTGTCTGCGCTTCGTCGAGCGTCACCGTGCTTCCCGGCACCATTTCAAGCTCTGCGGAAAGAAATTCGTAGCCCTGCTTCTCCAATGCCTCGCGAACGGCGGAAAAATCGCTTGGATCCGTCGTGACTTCAAACGCTTCGCCTTCGTTGCTGAAATCTTCCGCGCCTGCGTTGAGCGCGTCTTCCATCACGGCGTCCTCGTCTTTGCCCTCCGCATCGATGATGATCACGCCCTTTTTCTCAAACTGGAATGCCACACTGCCCGAAGTCCCCAGGCTGCCGCCGCACTTGTCAAACGCGTGCCGCACTTCGCCTACAGTGCGGTTTCTATTGTCTGTCATCGTTTCCACGATCACCGCGGAACCGCCGGCGCCATAGCCTTCGTACGCGATCTCGTCATAGTTCACCGATGAAAGGTCGCCCGAGGCTTTTTTGATCGACCTGCTGATATTGTCGTTGGGCATATTCGCGGCTTTTGCCTTGGCCACAACATCGCGCAGACGGGAATTCATATTGGGGTCAGGGCCGCCCTGCTTCACCGCGACCGCGATCTCCCTCCCTATCTTTGTAAACACTTTGCCGCGCGCCGCGTCCGCTTTTCCTTTTTTATGCTTGATCGTAGACCATTTTGAATGACCGGACATACCGTTATTATCCTTTCCCGCTTGTTTTTTTCTGTTTGCATAGTATCATACCTTAAACCCGTTGTAAAGGCGGGCGCGCCGGAGAAAAAAGAGAGGCGCCCGGCGGAGCAAGGGCGCATCACATAGCACGTTGCCATGATTGAAACAGAGAAGTCAGTGTGCATTGGCCACCCCTCGCGCCGTTCAGTTTTCTGTATTATAGAAGCTTTCCCGGCAGGTTTTT